>MNGW01000024.1 GCA_001918935.1 Acidobacteriales bacterium 13_1_40CM_3_55_5
GAGTGCAACCATCAACAGAATCTAAAAACATTGCGAGGCGCCAAGAGTAACAGATTGTTTTCAGGTGGAACCATGTGGAATCGCAGCTGCCCCTGCGATGCTCTTGGTGCGATGCGTTCTTAATATTTGAACCAAGGTATTTTCTCGTCGAATCCTGGAAGAGAGGGGGTTCGCTCCTCTCTCACCGCTTGCAAAGAATTCGGGTCCAACCCGAGCACCTTAAGGATCGTGGGGGCAATCTGGGCTGTTTGTGTCGGAGCCTTTATTTCCTGCCGTCCCAAGGATGGGTGCGAGATCAGAAGCAGGACGTGCGTATCCGCATCGGTCATGCCACCGTGCTCCGCGATGAAACCGCTGTCGGGTTTAGCATATATTTGGCCGGCATTTGGTTGGATGATGATGTCCGGAACTCGAGAATCCACCCTCGGGTCGTTGAATCCTAACTTCAAAGACTCGCCAAAATAAATCTCCTCAATACCGGCCTCAGTCTGAATCTTTCGCAGGGCTGCTGTGACTTCGGCAGTACGCGTTTGATCCGCAAGCCACAGCATCGCGACACTTCCATCCTGTTCCAGACCTGCCAGCAGGTTTTTGTCAATTGCCGATACCGTCTTCGGAATGAGCTCCAAGTCGGCATGCTTCAACTTGGTTGGGTCTATCGGAACGTCGCCGTGCTTGGCGGTCACTATGATTAAAGTGGATGCCATCAATCCATGTTGCTGAAGAGCGGCCAGCATCTTCGAGATCGAGTGATCCGTGTGGGTAAACGCGTCCAGTAGCCCGGGACTAGGAGTCCCGTTCGCATCCAGGTAGCCGTTGCCTTCAAGTTTTTGTGCAACGCTGACCGCTTGAAAATTCATTCCAAAGATCGCAGGCACCCCTACGCGCGTTGCCCCGGTGTGATCCTTACCATCTATCTGGTTGAGAAGAGCCTGCACCTTTAAGTCGTCGTAAGCTTCAGTCCTTTGGACATTCTTGCCCACACGATTCGCACGAACCTCAGGCGTATAAAGGTCATCGACGCCAGTACCCGACGGTCCGTTCAAAAATTCATAGGCGGGATGTTTGTCGCACCAGGCAGTTCGGCCTCCTGCCTGCTTGATCACCTCGAAAATGTTGTTCACTCGGATGAAGCTATGCGGAAACACTGGCTTACATCCGTTCTTTGGATCACGAGGCAACTTTTCAGCATCGATTCCTCCGCCTCCATCGATGGCATCCGGGTTCCTGTCAATAGAAGAGTCGAAGATTACTGTGGTTCCGGTCTTGGCGCAGTCTGAAGCGGGAGGAGACAAGCTCCGGTCATAGCTATTCTCGAATATCACGCCTGTGGAGTTGGGAGATCCCCCAGCGACCATAGAAAGCAAACCGGGCCACGAGTTCGATGGGAAAGACGTGTGAGCATTTGTGTAGGTAATTCCGTGCGCACTTAGCCGGGCGAGGGCGGAGTCGGATCGCTCTTTGGTCAAGCGGGCGAGATCTAAAGCGTGCATACCATCGATACTCAGAAGCAAGACGTGTGCAATAGAATGCCGCTGACTTCGGAGCTTGGTCTGTGACCCGGCGGGCTGCGGTGTTCGAATCTGGGCACCCGAGAGGGACACTAGCAAAGCGACGCCGACCATCGTGATTAGATCATTTTTTTGCATGGGGAACCTGGCCACTGCATTTTCAAATCTCACCGGCAATTGCTGTCCCAACATCCGTAGTACGAGCTTTTCCCCCGATGTCAGCGGTACGAGGACCAGAATTCTCGAGCACCGAAGCGATAGCTTTTTCAACAGCTATCGCGGCCTCGTGTTGTCCGAGATGCTCGAGCATCATCGCCCCTGACCAGATTTGGCCGATGGGATTGGCAATTCCCTTCCCCGCAATATCTGGCGCAGAACCGTGCACCGGCTCAAACATGGAAGGGTACTGACGCTCAGGGTTGAGATTTGCGGACGGGGCAATGCCAATAGAACCCACCACGGCGGGACCCAGGTCAGAGAGGATGTCACCGAACAGATTGGATCCCACGACGACGTCAAACCAGTCTGGATGCCGGACAAAGTGGGCAGTCAAGATGTCGATGTGGTACTGGTCCGTCCGCACATCCGGAAATTCTTTTGCGATCGCAGCGAAACGTTCATCCCAGAATGGCATAGTATGAATGATGCCATTGGATTTCGTTGCCGACGTAACGTGCCGCTTGCGCTTGTGGGCCAACTGGAAGGCGTGACGCATAATCCGGTCACATCCGCGCCTGGTGAACACTGATTCTTGAACAGCAAGTTCAGCGTCCGTGTTCTCAAAAAGCCGCCCTCCGATATTCGAATATTCTCCTTCATTGTTTTCCCGGACCACACAAAAGTCAATTTGTCCTGGACCCCAATTTTTGAGCGGCGACTCAATACCGTGCAGAAGGCGCACCGGGCGGAGGTTCACATATTGCTGGAATCCGCGCCGGATGGGGATCAGTAAACCCCAAAGCGACACATGGTCCTGCACCTTGGGATGACCGACTGCCCCCAGGAAAGTACTGTCAAAGGTTCGCAACTGATCCAGGCCGTCCACCGGCATCATACGGCCAGTGCTAAGGTACGTCTCGCAACTCCAATCGAAATGGGTCCAAGAGAAGTCAATGCCGTAGCGACGGCCAGCCGCTTCGAGCACACGGATGCCCTCGGGTACGACTTCGCGGCCGATTCCATCCCCCGGGATGACTGCGATCTTGTACTTCTTTTCGGCAGGACTTTTTCTCACCGGGTTCTTGCTTATTTTCCGCAAAGCGCCACCAGCTTCCGTGCGTCATCGACGCGTTCCAGTGCTCGAACCAGGTCGACTACCATTTCCGCGTTTTGCTTAGGCCAATTGACAAATGCAGCGTTGCCGCGAAACTTATCCGCGACCTCTTCATAGGTCATAGGATTGGCCGGACTACCTTTGCCAAAATCTGCGCGACCGGACAGAGTCTTTCCATTCTTCAAATGGATTCGAAGGATAGTAGTCATTTTGTCGAATCCCGCCTTGTCGGCATCCGGATCCACATAGAAGTTGACCCGGTGGATCATGGCTTGAACTTCTGGCCGGTTGACGACTTCGTCGCGAAATTCAGCAAGTGTCGCCTCCCCATATAGCAGCAACACGGCTAAACAAAACTCCATGCTGAACTTCGCTTGCAGGCCCGTAATAGGCCGATGATGAATCAGCGCATTGGGCATATTATGGTTCGTGCCCACGTCGACACGCCCAACGTCGGCCGCCTTGATGTGCTCCTTGCGCATCAGACGCAGCAATTCCGTCATGCCTGGATGGGTTAGAGAACCCGAGGGAAACGGTTTAATCGAGACACCCGGAGAGCTGAAGGTCCAAGGCTTCCCCAGGTGATTAACAATTACTGAAGGATCATAGGTTCCACCGTACGCATGGAAAAAACCGCGTGGCGCCTCAAGAATCTGATCGGCAGCGGTCCATCCAAGATTAGTCAGATCAACCGCTACAATTCCGCTCTCCGCCGCATGCCCGGCATGGAAGGGCTTTGTCATCGTGCCGAAATTCTCGCGCAGTCCGGCTGCCTGGCTGGCGGCTATGCTTAGCGCTCGCCTGATTTGCTTCGCGTCAAAGCCGACGAGCTTTCCGCCCGCCACGGCTGCGCCCAACGGGCCACAAGTGCCGGTCGAATGAAAGCCCTCTTCATAATGACGCGGCGAGATGGCTTCCGCCACTTTGCACTCCACTTCCACGCCGAGATGATAGCGGTGCGGTGGGATGAACAAGCAAGCCATAGACGCGATCCCTCGCGACGGCAAGCTGTGTGTCATCGAAATCATCGGCATGAATGGAAACGCCGTTGGCAAATGCGGCAAAGCGCGGGGAGGCTGTCGTGCCGGTTCCCAAAACGCATGTGCCGCTCTTCTCGAAACCAAGCGATTGCAAATATTTCAGAACAAGCGGTCCGCTTTCAGCCACGGACCCGGCAATCGCCAGACCTAAACCATCCAATATCGATTTTTTTCCTAATTCGAGAACATCGTCCGGAATCTGTGCGAAGGTTGTGTCGGCCACAAACTGGGCAACGTACTTGGTCACTCCTTCCACATTTGGAAATGGCGCCGGGCACGCCGATGCCGCCTCGGAGGAATATCCCTTCGCATTCGAGAGCAGACCAGCAACCGTTGCGAGAGCGGATTCCGAAACGAAGTCACGTCTTTTCATGACTTAATGATGTCTGAATAATCTGCTAATGGACACACAACTAAACAATTCCAGGGGAGAGCCCAACGACGATATTCGGAGCACATTAACGTACGCTTAATGCAACATAAAATCACGTTAATTGCCTCACCCCCCCGTCGACACGCTCAATTAACGAAGT
Organism: Acidobacteriales bacterium 13_1_40CM_3_55_5; assembly: GCA_001918935.1. GTDB lineage: Bacteria > Acidobacteriota > Terriglobia > Terriglobales > Acidobacteriaceae > 40CM-3-55-5. The sequence goes on from MNGW01000024.1 coordinate 4,358, forward strand.
CTTGTAATTATCCAGCTGCAATTGTTTTGACACATGCAATCAACGCTCGATTTCCACGAACATCGAGTGCGCTCGCCTGGAACCCCGCATCGGCGATAATCTTTAAGTTCTCTTGCAAGGTAAGAGGTGAGTCGCCCTGCTCGTCGAGATATTGCTGATGTTCTGGAAGCGATCGACCCTCATCAATCGAGCTCGAATAAACCCTTTCCTGCCTCTTCCACACCGACTGATAGCAGGAGAATGAGTCGGCCCCCGGCACGGCGATTCTGTCGAGAAAGAAAAAGAAGCCTGGCTTAGTGAGGACTTTGTACACCCACGACATCACTTTCCGCTGGCTTTCCGTTGGCAGGTTATGAATCGTCTGGACGGAGAACGCAACGCGGTAGTCGCTTTCAGGAAGTTTCGCACCTTGGACATTGCAAAGATCATGTTGCACGGTGACAAACTGTTTCTCTCTTCCTGCCAGTCGCTTCATAGCCATGGCGATCATTGCGGGCGAATAATCAATGCCGACAACCGAGGCTTCCGGCAAACGCTGAAAGAGTTGTTCTTCAACCAGGCCAGAGCCGGACCCGACGTCGAGAATTGTCGAGCCAGGAGTGTAATGGTCGGCGATCAGGCTGAGAAGCAGATCGAGTTGCTCGCCTCGCAGCGGATTTCCAGAAGAAGGATCGCTGTCCCAGTTCGAGGTCCGAGTCGGGTTGAGCCATATGTCGCGCATATTTTGTGGCCGAGAGCCCGGCTCGCCTTCAAGGCCGCTCCGACCTGAGTGCGTGAGCATCCAGTGCCAGTTGCAACACTTCCGCCAAATGAAGTGCTTTCCGCCCCGTGGTTTGCAATATTTGTTCTCGACAGCTAAAGCCATCGGAAACAATCAAAGTTTCTGGCGCGGCCTGTCGAACGGCGGGCAGCAAGACCCGCTCTCCTAACGCTAATGACACATTGTAATTGTCCTTTTCAAATCCAAAAGAACCCGCCATGCCACAGCAGCCAGAATCCAGCGATTGCAGATCAGCTCCCGCTTTCCGCAGCAGCGACTCTTCATCCTTCATCTTCATTAATGCTTTGTGATGGCAATGACCATGAAGCAGCACTTTCTTTGACAACTGTGGAGGACGGAAGCCAGGGGCGTGGTTTTCGAGAAATTCGCTGAGAAGGAAAGTCTGGGCCCGCAGCCGAGTGGCGCGAGGATCTGCTGGAAACAGATTGCGCAATTCATCCCGAAAGACTGAGGCGCAACTTGGCTCGAGAACGACTATTGGAATTCCACTGTCAATCTGCTTGCCCAATACTTGCATTACCTTCCTCAGGTATCGCTTGGCTCGATCCAGCATGCCGAAGTCATACAGCGGACGTCCGCAGCACAAGTGTTGACGCGGGACAAGCACCTTGAACCCCGCGTGACGGAGTACATCCACCGCTGCCCGGGCTGTTTCCGGATGAAAATAATTGTTAAATGTATCGGGCCATAGAATGACTTCCTTCTGCGCCGAGGTAGACCAATCGGGGTCAATTCCGGTCCCACCTTCCAGCCCAGGAAGTGCGGTTTTCGCCGCCCACTTCTGAAAACTCAATTCATCAAAATTAGGTATTCGTCGCTGCTTCGGCAGTTTCAACATTTTTTCCAGAAGCGAGCTGATCCCCGGGGCATGGTTAAGAAAATTCACTAACCGTGGCGCGAAAGATGCAAGCCGCGCCCAGCGATCGATCATGCCAAAAGCATAAGCCTGAACCGGACGCCTTTTGCTTTCGTAATAATGTGACAGAAACTCGGCCTTGAACGTCGCGACATCGACGTTGGCTGGACATTCCGACTTGCACGCCTTGCACGCCAGACATAGGTCGAGCGATTTCTTGACGTGTTCGTCTTGCCAATCTTTGGCCAGCACTTCGCCCTGAAGCAGTTCAAAGAGCATGTGCGCCCGCCCGCGGGTGCTGTGCTCTTCCTCCAAAGTGACCATGTAGCTTGGACACATCGAACCCCCATCACTCTTGCGGCACGCTCCCAATCCGATACATCGCAGCGTAGCTTGCGCGAAGGACCCATCCTCATCAGGAAATTTGAAATGCGTTTGTGGCTCTAGGGGCTTGTAGTCGGCTCCCAAACGCAGGTTCTCGGTGGGGAGGTAGGCGTCAACAACTTTATGTGGATTCAGTTTGTTGTCGGGATCCCAGACCGCTTTGAATTCACGGAACGCGACCATCAACTCGGGTCCGAACATTTTGGGCAATAATGCGCCCCGAGATTGCCCGTCGCCATGCTCACCTGAGAGTGATCCCCCATAGCCAACTACCAAGTCAGCGGCGCGCTCGACGAACTCACCATACTTACGAATGCCAGTCGCAGTTTCCAAATCAAAACTTACGCGCATGTGGATGCAACCATGCCCAAAATGTCCGTAGAACGAACCGCGATAGTTGTATTCATTCATCAACTTCCGAATGTCGCGTAAATATGCTCCAAGTTTTTCCGGGGCGACGGCCGCATCATCCCATCCTTCCCACTCCAGTGGCGCCCCTGGCGCAAACGCGGCTGCGCGCGGCCCTGATTCGCGGAGATGCCAAACCGCTTTAGCTTCACTCTTTGAGTAAAGCCGGCTGGTCGGTGGATCGCTGACTTGCTTTAATCGCTCAAGCAGCTTCAAAGCTTTGTCTTGAGAATGCAACGGATCATCTGACCCGAACTCGACCAGGAGAATTCCCCTGCCCTCGGGAAGGAGCTCGAGATTGGGTGCTCCCTTCTTTCGCAGCCCGTCGACGATACTTCCTTCGAAACCTTCCAGCCCGATAGGTTCGAACTTCAGAATCTCTGGGACATGATCGGCCGCCAGAAAAGCATCTGGGTAGCCAAGTCCTACTAGCGTCCTGTGTTGCGGGCTTTGGATTAAAGCAAGTTTTGCCTCAAGCACGACGACGCATGTGCCTTCTGTTCCGACCAGAGCCCGCGCCACGTTGAATCCTCTCTCTGGAAGCAATTCGTCGAGGTTGTAGCCGGAAACCCGCCGAGGAATGCGGGGGAATTTCGCGCGAATCAGGTCGCCGTACTGATCCCGAATTGTGCGCAGCTTGCTGAAGATCTGGCCCCGACGTCCGCCCTCCTGAACAATACGGTCGATAGCGCTTTCTTGGGTTGGTCCGACTGTGAGTTGCGTACCGTCATAGAGCAGAATGCGCAACTCTTCCACATTGTCGACGGTCTTCCCGCCGAGCAAGGAATGAGTTCCGCAGGAATTATTGCCAATCATTCCACCGATCGTGCAGCGATTGTGAGTCGACGGATCGGGCGCGAACGTCAAGTGATGGATTTCCGCCTGGTTTCGCAGAGTATCCAACACAACGCCCGGCTGAACCCTCGCAATTTTTTTGTGGGGATCGACCTCGAGGATCCGGTTCATGTACTTCGTAAAATCGAAGACGACCGCAACATTGCAGCATTGTCCGGCAAGACTCGTCCCGGCGCCGCGAGCCAGGATAGGAGCACCGTACTCTTGGCAGACTCGTACGGCTGCAATGACGTCATCGGCGTGACGTGGGACCACGAGTCCGATGGGAATTTGCCGGTAGTTTGACGCGTCGGTGGCATACAGCGCACGGCTTCCGCGATCAAAACGTACTTCGCCTCGAACTTCACACTTTAACTCGGTTTCAAGCTCGCGCGCCTGCGGGAAGGAATCAACAGGCTTGGCGTGGGAACTCAGCGGCAATGGAATAAGCGAGGACAAATGTTCCGAGGTCTAGCCAGGTCCGACCGATTATGTTTTAACTTGCGGGTTGTTTCGCCGCAGTGAACGAGCCACCGGCGAGTCCCTCTCCCGCCTTCATCCAAAAGGCCATGATAGCGCCCAGAAACAGCAGGCCAATGCTGCCCAGGAATGGCAGTTCCCAATTTCCCGTTTTCCGTGTTCATAAGACCGCTGGCGGAACCAGAGAAACGGGGAGCGATATCCATCGGGATTGCCCACATCGGTCCTATGGTGAATTCGGCAAAAAAAAACGCCATGCTTAGACAGATGGCAGCCCAGGTAAGATTATGCACAAACAGAATTGGCACCATGAAAGCCAGTGAGCAAAGAAATCCTAAAACCACAAGATTACGGCGCGCCTTATTTAAATCGCGCGTCTTGCTGTAGATGTAATCGCTCACAATCCCGCCCAGCGCGTCACCCACGACGCCTGCAAAGAACACACCCCCGGAGAAGAGTGCCGACTTTTTCAAGTCAAGATTGTAGCTGTGAAGAAAGAACAAAGGTATCCACGCCAGGTAGAGCCAAAGCGTCCAGCCGTAGCAAAAGTAGACTAGCGTGACGGGAAGCATGCGCCGAGCCAAGCGTAGCCAGGGTACTGGATCTTTTTTTCTCTCTAAAGCATATCGCGGCAGCACTTCCAATTCCGCCGGCGTAATGCCAGGATGCTCGCCGGGATCGTCGCGGAAGTACCAGACCCACGCTGCTGCCCAAGCCAAGCTGATGATTCCGAGCATAATGAATGATCCCCGCCAAGTTACCAGCGCGATAAGCCAAGCGACCAAAGGTGGAGTCAGGGCATTACCTAGCCGCGCACTGGAATGCGTAATCCCCTGAGCGAACCCACGCTTCCCTTCCACTGTCCAATCAGACATGGCTCGGGTAGCAGTGGGAAAGGTGGCGCCTTCTCCAAAGCCGAGCATCACTCGAGCGACGAGCATGGCGGCTAGGCTGCCGACAAATCCCGTCAACAAAGTGGCAATCGCCCAAATTAGTGCAGAGACAGTCAGCGTCAGACGCGCTCCGAAACGGTCGCTTACCCATCCTCCGATGATTTGGAAGAACAAATAAGGATAGGCAAATGCGGAAAAAACCAGGCCTACCTGTGCGTTGTTGAGATGAAGATCTTGTTTGAAAACCGAAGCCGCGGTGCTCACGTTTACTCGATCGATGTATGTGATCCCATACATGAAACAAATCAGGATCAGCACCTTCGTGGTCGCGGAAACCCTTCCCGCGTGTGTCGTGGACAATTTAGGCGCGGTGCTCATCGGTTAAGTCCCTTCTGGCGCAACTTAATCTCGTGCCACGAACGCAGGAGGCGTCACTTGCCTAGCAGTACCGGCTCAGCCTTCGTTTTTGTTTGAACCAGACATTCGAGGGCGGCCGTCACACCGCCTTCCTTATGGGGCACGCCCGCCAACCTGAGGCCCATTTCGATTCCACTCAGCGTTCCCGCCAGCATCAGATCGTTGAAGCTGCCGAGATGACCGATCCGAAATACTTTGCCGATTAACTTCGAAAGCCCGGCTCCTATCGACATATCAAAATTCTCAAGAATGACGTTTCGTAGTTGGTCGGCGTCGTGACCCTTCGGCATAAAAGCCACCGTCACCGAGCTCGAGTACTCGCGAGGATTTTCACAAACGATTTCCAAGTCCCAGGCCCGCACTGCGGCACGAGCCGCTTCGGCGTGACGATCATGTCTGCGAAAAACGTTGGGCAAACCTTCTTCTTGGAGCATCAACAGGGCTTCCCGCAAGCCGTAGAGCATATTGGTGGCCGGAGTAAATGGGAAAAAACCTGCTTGGTTGGGTTTCAACATCTCCTGCCAGTCCCAATAAGATCGCGGCATTTTGGCTCGCTTGTTGGCTGCGATGGCCTTTTCCGAAACGGCGTTAAAACTTATGCCCGGAGGCAGCATGAGCCCCTTCTGCGACCCGGCGATGGTGACATCCACTTCCCATTGGTCGTGACGGTAGTCGGTCGACGCCAGAGAAGAGATCGTGTCAACGATCAGAAGCGCTGGATGGTGGACATTATTCATGGCGCGGCGGATTTCAGAGATCCGGCTGGTCACTCCGGTTGAGGTTTCGTTGTGAACCACCATGACCGCTTTGAAAGTATGCTGTTGATCCGAAGCGAGGCGCGATTCCAGTTCCGCAGCCGCCGCGCCGCTGCGCCAATTGCCCGGGACATACTCCACGTTGATGCCGAATCTTTCCGCAAGTTGACGCCAGAGTAGCGAGAAATGGCCGGTCTCGAACATCAGCACCCGCTCACCGGGAGAAAGCGTATTTACTATGGCTGCTTCCCAAGCGCCGGTACCGGACCCTGGATAAATAATGACAGGCCCGGTTGTCTGGAAAACCGGGCGAATATTTTCCAAAACTTCCATCCCCAATTTCGCGAACTCCGGGCCTCGGTGGTCAATCACGGGACGATCTATGGCCCGTAAAACTCGATCCGGAACATTGGTTGGACCCGGGATTTGGAGGAAATGACGGCCAGTACGAACCATGACGGTTTTAAAACCTTAGCTTCCCTTCGGCAATGTTCCGCTACTCAAGCCGGCAGCGGCTTTCCCGTAGTCTCTTCGCCAAAAGGCAGGAGAGCTAGTCCGAGCACAAATGCGACACTGGTGAGCGCCACGGGAATACCGATGCCGTGAAAATGCGAAACACCGGCACCAACTAAAAACGTAATTCCGGCCCCAAAGAAGCGGCCAACCGAGATTGCAAGTGCAAAAGCGCTTGCCCGGCATTCGGTCGGATACTGCTCCGGCAGCCATAGCGTATACATCGCAAAATTGGCGCCACCAAATCCCAGAAAAGGTAAACAAGTAATAAAGGCCGAGAGCGCACGCGTGGGCAGGTAAAACGCATAGCCAAAGGCCAGCGGGATAAATACCAGCATCACGGCGAAGTACAATGCAAGCGTTGCCCTGCGGCCCAGCCTTTCCGCAAAAGCAGGTAATACGATGCAGCCAAAAATTGTACCGAGCGACAACAACATGGTGGCATAGGAAGATAAGCGCGCGGCTTCAAGCGGGCTCAGCCCAGCTCTCGATGCGAGGTTAATTACGGCGGAGGGCACGTACACAACACCCGCCCACAAGCCGACGATCGACACTAATACATATAAACAATTCAAGATCGTCCGCCACCGATAAGTTGGCGAGAAAAGCATAAAAAATGACCGAGTCACTGACCATGACTTGATTTGTTCTACCTTGTTCACCCAACGGTTCGGCTCGGTTACTCCGTAGCGAATGAAACCTATCAGAAGAGCCGGCGCCCCACCCACGGCAAACATCGCCCTCCAGCCGTATTTAGCTCCCACGATGTAGTTCAGCAAAGCAGCCAAGAAAAATCCGAAATAATAGCCCGTATGCATCAGGCCGGCGCCCATCTTGCGACGACTCTCGGGCCATTCTTCCGCTACAAAAGTTCCACCCATGGCCCATTCGCCGCCGATGCCGATGCCAGCCAGCAGGCGAAACGCCGCCAGTTGCCAAACTCTGGTAGCAACGGCGCCGAGAAAAGTGAACAGCGAGTACCATGCGATGGTCAGCATGAGGGTACGAACGCGACCGAATCTGTCAGCCAAAGGGCCCCAGAGGAATGCCATTCCCCAACCGACCAGAAAGAGCGCAAAGAGCAAGCCACCGTACAGGCCTTCATTGGCAGGAGTGTCAGGAATAGCGGAGCGTGGTAGCAATTCGCGCAATGCCGGCACCATCACGAGGGCGTAGATAAATGAATCCATTCCATCGAGGGCCCACCCGCCCCACGCAGCCCAAAACCCGCGAATCTGGTTGCCGTTAAGAGGTTCGCGCGACGCAGCGACCACCAGCTTTTTTGGAGAAGCTGCCAGTACCATTCCCGCACCCCTCGTTACCCGCGATTCGACGGTTTTCGCCGGTCGGGATGATACTAGTTATTTTCCAATTTCGACGAGCTTCTCGAAATTTCGACCCGCGTCATTGCACCTCAAAAATATCGACCTTTGCGACCTTCGATCCCTTTTTTGAACCTCCGGCTTTGCAGACTGCAACATACAAGCGGTTTAATTCAGGAACAAACAAAGATGTTTTTCCGCCGACCGAGCCGGGGACTTTTGCCAGTAATGAATAAGTATCGGGATCTTTTTGTTCGTAGACCATGATGTGGCCTTCGCGTGCCGTGACATAAATCCGCTTGCGGGCAGCGTCAAAAAACATATCGTCGGCGCCAGTCACGGCTGGCAGACTCGTGATCTGCTTCCCGTTCTCCGAATCCATGACCACGAACTGAGGAGGTGTACGAGTCACCAGGAAAAGTCGGTGATTCGGCTCGTCCAGCGCGACCGTGACATTATTCTGGCTACCGGTAACGGGCCATTTGGTAACCACGGCGCGCTTCTCGCGGTCGATGATGAGGACCTGGCTATGAGCGGTGTCGCTCACAAACATCCGCGGCCCCGACTTTTCCAGGGCCATCGCTTCTAAAATAGGAGACTCAATCCGGATGTCTCCTAAATGCTTGTCTCCATTTGTATCGGTGAGGCTAAGGTTAGAGTAGTCTAGATTGGCATCCTTGCCACCGGCCGCAACGTAGAGATAGCCGGATGCTGGATCGAAAACGGCAGAGTCGGCGCCTTCCAGCAGCTTGGCAGAATCGATTGGCTTATAAGAATCACCCTTGAGAAACTTCACCTCACCGGCACCGCCATCCACCACCACCAACTTGTTGCGATCGGGAAGATACCTGACGTTGTGTGGTTCGTCCAAACCGCCGATACTGTGAATTCGGGTGTTAGATTTCAGATTAAACACCTCAACGCTGTGGTGATCTTCAGCTGTAAGGAATAGACGATTCCCTTTGAGGTCAATACCAAAATGATCGAAATCTCCCTCAATGTCGGGCAAGAGAATTGTCTTCACCAGTCGCAGGGGGGCTTTCCCTGCAGCGACTTTGGCTTTCGTACTATGCGCCTTTTTCCTCACGGAATTCTCGGCTCGACCGGTGCTCGCTAAACCAAAAACCAGCGCCACAAAGAGTACAAGAGCCTTCTTCACACGATCCTCCCAGAAATTCGAAGACGGGTTCATTCCGCGCTCCCGTGTAGGCGCGATCGCTACCGGACGCGAGTCAGAGCGGCAACAAGCGCATGACTATAGCCACGGCACATTAAGACATTCTGAATCCAATATGAAATGGCTTTCAGAGTAGCGATCCCGCGTCGGCAGCGATTCGCGGAGAAAGCTGGACCTATTATGAAAAGCAAGCGCGTTTGCGCTTCTAACTTCCTGAACAAACTTTCATTCAGCGTTCTGTCCAATTTAATGTTGCAAGACCACCATGCTGAAGGAAAGGCTCGGGGTTGCGCCGGCTGTACTGTCAGCCGTTCGGCCCTCCCCAAAAAGCCGGCGGAGCGCAGGCGCTACCCCTTAGCTGGCCGACGTTGTAAACCGCTCTTTGACCACATGCCAATCTACCTTGCTAAGGGATCATCCCTCGATAAGATCGCAGGCTTGTAATCGATTTATGCTTCGCTAAGGCTGTAGACGCTTGAAATTCCGGACAATGCTAGCTTTCGGAGTGCTCTTACTCTTTTCCCCTTGGACAAGAGCCCAGGTTGCCGGTGGCCTTCATGGCACAAGCAGAGATCCCTCTGGGGCACCGGTTTCCAATGCGCATATCTCAATCAAGAATCTGACTACAAACAACACCACATCAGTTACGAGCGACGCACGCGGCTTTTATTCTGCGTCTGATCTTCCGCCGGGCAATTATTCAGTCACTGCTTCTATGACTGGATTCTCGAATGTGACCTCTACCACTGCGATCACAAGTGGAAACCTGAGTGTGGTTAACCTCACCCTGCAACCTGCGAGCAATCGGCCTGGCCATAAGACGCCCGCCACATCCTCTATGGGCGGAGTGGTGACTTCGGAAACTGTGCGCGACATGCCGGTTAACGGGCGTGATTGGACACAGGCAGCCACACTTCAGGCAGGCGTCTCCTCGGTTCGCACCCAGCCTGACGCCACAAATACCAGTTCCGGCCGGGGACAGCGTGGTTTTGGAGCACAGATCAGTGTTTCCGGCGGGCGCCCCCAACAGAACAATTATCTGTTGGACGGAATTTGCATCAACGACTACGCAAATGCAGCGACGAGTAACGTGTTGGGGCTCGATTTGGGTGCGGACGCTGTGGAGGAATTCTCGGTCGTAACCAGCAACTATCCTGCCACCTATGGTCGTTCTTCCGGCGGAGTTATCAATGCCGTGACGCGCTCTGGAAGCAACGCTTTTCATGGCACGATATACGAGTTCTTGCGCAATAGTGCTTTGGACGCGCGCAATTTTTTTGATGTGACAAAACCTCCATTCCGTCGCAATCAGTTTGGAGCTTCCGCTGGCGCGCCAATTCAGAAAGATCGTACTTTCGTTTTCGCCAATTACGAAGGACTCCGCCAGTCGTTAGGTACCACCCAGGTGGATACAGTTCTTTCACTGGCGGCCCGAAGCGGTCAGCTTTCATCGGGCAACGTTACAGTGGATTCACGGGTTTTACCGTACCTTGCGTTCTACCCTTTACCCAATGGTAGAATTCTGCCTCCGGGCGACACGGGGATCTTCACCTTTTCAGGTCAACAGGTCACGCGAGAGGATTACTTCACCACCCGTCTGGATCGAAAATTTAGAGAGCTCGACAACCTCTCCGGGACCTACGTCTTCGACATCGCAAAAACAATCCAACCCGATAAACTCGACACCAAATTAACCGGCGTACAAAGCAGGCGGCAGCTTTTTACTCTTTTGGAGAGCCACACTTTCGCGCCTCAAACAGTCAACTCGTTGCGACTGGGATTCAACCGAGTGGTTGCCTTGCTGGGACAAACACCGGGCGCAATCAACCCATTGGCCGCCGAGGTGTCGCTGGGATTCCTTCCCGGGCATACGGCGGGCGGAATCAGCGTACTCGAGCTCACCGACTTTGCAGGAGGTTTAGGCGCGAACTCGGTTTTCAATTTTCATTGGAATTCGATCCAGGCTTACGACGACATCGCACTCACCAGGGGAAACCATTCGTTGCGGTTCGGCGTCTCCGTCGAGCGCATACGGAACAACACGCTGGCGGAAAGTAACCCAAATGGGGTGTTCACGTTTAAGTCAATTTCCGATTTTCTTACGAACCGCCCTTACTCGCTGGATATTGGGCTTCCGGGAACAATTTCCCCGCGAGGTCTACGTCAAACTGTGGCGGCCGCCTACGCCCAAGATGACTTTCGATGGTACCGAAATTTCACCGTTAACCTTGGAATTCGATACGAGATGGCAACCGTCCCCAGTGACGCGCATGGAAGGCTCGCCACCTTGCGACGCATGACAGATCCTCTTCCCCACCTCGGTGATCCATATTTTTCTAATCCGACTCTGCGCAACTTCGAGCCCCGACTCGGTTTGGCATGGGATCCGTTAGGAAATGGTAAGGTCGCCATACGATCCGGCTTCGGGATGTTCGACGTGCTTCCGCTGCCTTACGAATTTGAGCTGTTGTCATTGTTTGCAGCCCCATTTTTCCAACTGGGCACCCCTACTAATCTTCCGGCAAACTCATTCCCGCTGACCGCGGTTTCGTTGGCCTCCGCAAATCCAAGAACGCTCCGGAATGTTTATGTGCAACCTGATCCATCACGCAATTACGTGATGCAGTGGAACCTGAACGTTGAGCTTGACCCCACCAAGAATTTGACCGCGTTAGTAGGCTACGTGGGTTCGCGCGGCGTGCATCAACCATTCCGCGTCGACGACGGTAACATTGTGCTTCCCCAACTTACGCCCGCAGGATATTTGTGGCCGGCTACCGGTGGACAGAAGCTGAACCCCAATGTCGGCCGGCTCGACATTCTCATGTGGCGTGGTGACTCGAACTACGACGCCCTACAGTTACAGCTCAAAGGAAGGACTACGCATGGTGTGCAGGCCCAAGCTTCCTACACCTGGGCAAAGAGCATTGATACAGGTTCGGCAACTATCGCCGGCGATCAGTTTGCCAACTCCATTGCAAGCTTGCCGTGGTTTGATCTTCGCCTCAATCGTGGCCTTTCCGATTTCAACATCGCACACAACCTCTCCGCGCGTTTTACCTGGGAGATTCCTCCCCCTGCATCGCTCCGAGGGATTGAGAGATCGTTAGCCGGCGGATGGCAGGTCGGAGGTACTTACCAGGCCAGCACAGGTTCTCCATTCACAGTCACTATCGGTGGCGATCCCTTGGCCTTAAACAGCACTGATCCCTATGACGTACCGATTCGTCTCACCGGCGGAACGTGCAACAACCCTATCAATGCGGGGAATCCTGCCGAGTATCTCAAGCTACAATGCTTTGCGTTTCCCAGCCCGCCCACGCTGCGCGGCAACACCGGGCGAAATTCCGTCATCGGTCCGGGAGTCTCGAATTTCGATCTGTCGGTCTTGAAGAATACCTACATCAAGAAAATTGCGGATCGTTTTAACGCACAGCTAAGAGTAGAGATTTTCAATGCCTTCAACCATGCGAATTTTGCTCCGCCTCTCGACCACCACGCCGTCTTCGATGAGCTTGGAAATCCGGTTTCTGGCGCTGGTTTGATCAACTCGACCCAAACCCCTTCGCGCCAGGTACAGCTCGGTCTGAAACTGATTTGGTGATTAATCTATGGCTTGATCAGCGTTTATCAGGAACCACGCGAAACCGCTGACCACAGTGACCAATGCCGCAAAATCCAGAGCGTAGGTCCAACCAAATCGCGTCGCAATAGCAGCAGTCAAGATTGGCGACAGCCATCCGCCCAGGCTGCCAAAGGTCGTCATAAGCCCGGAAATCGAACCTGAATACTTTGCCGCAATGTCATTGCATGTAGTCCAGAGAACAGAAGAAGCGGCGAAGTTGAGTCCGCCCGCGGCGGCCAGTTGAGCGATAGCGAGCGTGTTATTTGCTGTATGGCTTCCCGACCATAGCAGACCCGCGGAGCAGGCCACGCCTAACCACACGGTCGCTCTTCGCCCTCGCCGTTTGCCAAGCCTTTCCGCTGCACGGTCAGAGAGCCATCCCCAAAGAGGAACCATAAATAAGTTGGCTATGAACGGCGCGGATGTCCACAGACTTGCTTTTGGTATGGCGACACCGCGCACCCGTACCAGGTAAATAAAAAACCAAGTGACAAAAATGTAGACCGGATATACCAAACAAAAATGACTGATCATCAGTCCCCACATGGAGGGACTGGAAAAAACCTTAATCCATGGAACATTGTTGACCACCACGCTGTGGTTTGGAGTCGGTCCAATCTTCGAAGAGGAACGGATACTCGCGAGCTCTGCCGCATTGACGGCCGGATGCTCTTCCGGTCGATTGGTCACGTATTTGTAGATCACAAACGCTAAAACCGTTCCAGCAGCTCCTAACAACAAAAAGCACGCCCTCCAACCCCACTGTCTGATCATCCATCCAATAAGAATGGGTGCGGCGACGCCTCCTGCTCCAACTCCTGCCAGGAAAATACTGGTTCCGAATGCGCGCTCTTTCTCGCCCAGCCAATAAGCCATCATCTTGTTGCCAACTGGGATGGCAGCCGCCTCACCCAGACCCATGACAAATCGGACGATTGCAAATGACCATGCCGCTCCAAGTAATCCCAGGACCGGCAGGCTGGGAGCGATCGCGGTTACGGCCGTAAAAATGGAAAAGCACAGAATCGCTCCTGTTAAGACGCGGCGCGATCCGAAGCGATCTGCCAGCCATCCTCCGGGAAGATGAAATACGGCATAACCCAAGCTGAATGCACCGAAGATCCAGCCCATGGTCTGGGAATCAAATTTGAATTCTTCTTGAACATACTTGCCCGCGATTCCAAGATTCATCCGATCGATATAGGTCAACCCGGCCATGATCGCCAGCAGCGTAACGACGTGCCAGCGCACCCCCGTGGGAACTAAGTTCGTGTTCTGGATTTTTGAAGCTTCGACAAATGGAGAGATTTGGTCCACGCGGGGAAGTCCCTTCTACGAGATCGGATCAAGCAGTTAAATGATCAGACGTTCTTAATTTTTCTTCTCCACCGTTTCTTCCTCGATCCGATAAAAATGCTCTAGTCCGATGGCATCTTCAACTTCCTTGCGCACTTTAATGAAAACCGATTGGTCCATGCCTGTACGACCGGTGTCATGAAGACGCGAAAATAGATCTTTTATGCTCTTGAAAGTCACCATGATGGCGCTGATGGCGTCATTCGCCATCTTGTAACCCATGGTTTCAAGCTCTGCGATCGAAAAGATCGGCCTGCCAAATCGATTGCCTTCGCTGTTGACAAAGATCAGCGGTGCACGTACTTCAACTGGAGCTCTGCATGCTTCTTCAATTGTGTTGGGGAAAAGCATCACCATATCCGCTCCAGCTTCCGCATACATATTTGCTCGACGAATGCCCTCAGAGAAGTTATCCGAAATCATGGCGTCGGTTCGGGCTGCGATTACGAAGTCCGGATCACGACGGGCTCGCACCGCGTATCGGATCTTTTCGCACATTTCCTCGGCTGGAATCACGTGCTCAAGACCTTTGTGATAGTGCACACGTTTTGGATAAACCTGGTCTTCAATATGAACTGCAGCAGCCCCGGCGCGTTCGAGCTCTTGAACGGTTCGAATTACGTGCACCGGGTCTCCATAACCCGCGCCGCCATCCACCATCAACGGAATGGATACTGCAGCAGTAATGCGGCGCGTTGCCGTGAGAACTTCTTCCAGACTGAGAAGCGGTTCCGGAACACAAGAGCTTGCTCCCAAAGCATAGCCGCCCAAGTCTAAGGCTCGAAATCCGACCTGCTCCGCAATTCTGGCGGTCAAGGGGTCATAAGCGATCGGCGCATGGATAATTCCTGGGCTCTCCAACATTTCGTGAAACACGGTCGTCATTCTCTTCACGAACGCCTCCTTACAAGTCCAATCGAAGTAAAACTAATCCAGGCTGGTGATCTTGCTCTCCAGTATTGAAGGTCGGCTTAGATTGCTCCTGCCTCTCTGAATCTGAATTCGGCATCTGTCTCAATATTGTCGCTGGCGTCCACCGCCAACCAGATGACTCCACCGGTGAAACTCATCAATGCCGCGACATCCAATGCTGTGGTCCAGCCAAATTCGGTCGCCAAGTGTGCCGTCAGAATCGGTGCGATGCCACCGGCAATGTTGGCGCATGTGTTCATCAAACCAGAAAGTGATCCCGAATAATTCGGAGACATGTCGATGCAACTAGCCCACCAGCTTGGAGCAGCAAAGCTGCTGAACCCCGCCGCCAAGGCCAGCAGCAAAATGGCAGAGGTATCGCCAACCGCGCGTCCGCCCACTAAAAGCATGAGGGCGGAAGCGGTCATGCCGATCCACACTGTGCTTCTGCGTCCATGGCGCCGGCCAAAGCGAATCACCGCTTTGTCGGAAAGCCATCCCCCGAGTGGCGCCATCAGAGTCATGGCGATAAACGGAGTTGCACCCCACAAGCCGCCCCTTGTGACGGTTAGGCCTCGCACGCGCGTAAGGTAAATGAAAAACCAGGTGAAGAAAATGTATGGCGTGTAGCCATGACAGAAATAACTCAGGATCAGTCCCCAAACCGACTTGCTGGAAAGAATCTTGCGCCACGGGGTACCACTTAACTGAAATGAATGATGGCCGTTGCCGCGCCACGTTGATCCCAGCAGATTCAGTTCAGCGGAGTTCACGCCACGATGTTCTTCCGGCCGGTTAGTGGAATAGAGAAACCACACTAGCGCGATCGTCACCGCAAGCAGTCCGCACAGAACGAAAGAAGAACGCCAACCCCATCGCTCGATGGCTCTGGAAAGCAGAATCGGTGCGAAAATCCCTCCGGCGCCAACTCCACCGAGAAGTAAGCTGCTACCGATGCCGCGTTCCTCCTTAGCCGTCCAGAATGCGACTATCTTGTTGGTGTTGGGATAGCTCGCAGCCTCACCGGCGCCAGTAAAAAATCGAACAAACGCAAAGGCCCACGCGAGATTCCAACACGAGCTGTGGAACAACGATGGAACGAAGCCCATCAGAACGGTGAAAGTTGACCACCACAATAGGGCAAAGGTCAGCGTGGTACGCGGACCAAAACGATCGCCTGCCCAGCCGCAGGGAATTTGAAAGATCGCATATCCGAAACTGAACGCTCCGAGGATCCACCCCATAGTCTGGGTGGTGAAACTAAACTCATCCTGAATGTATTTACCGGCGATGCCTAAATTTAGACGGCCGAGTGCCGTCGCAACCATAATCAACGTCACAATCGACAGGATTCGCCATCGAATATGTGTAGGACGCTGTTCAGCCAAGTTGTGTCACTCCCCTTCCGCCGCTCAGCGCAAGCTAAACGATCGAGATTTTTGTTGGAGATTAACGCATAAAGACTGGAAACGACCAGCTTTCAGCGCATGGCACGCGAAGCGAGAAATTGAGGCTGACCTTTAATGACATGAACTTGCATACCATCCTAGGTAGCCGAAACAAATTAACCTGCGATGAACGCCAGGTAAAATGTTATTCAGAGAAGCACACGACAACGCCGCCGGTCCCTTGCGGCCACTGCGGCAAATTACAGAGCCTGAATGAACTTTAATCTTTGGTTCATGTAGTATTCATGTCCTGCATTCTTCATATATATGGAGAGAGCGAGGTCGAAAATGCGAGTCTTGTTGGTAGAAGACGAGCCCAAAGTGTCGCGTTTTGTTGCCCGCGGTTTGGCCGCTGAACGCTTTGCAGTCGATGTTGCGAATGACGGCAAGAGTGGGCTCGAAATGGCGAATACCTACGACTACGATCTGGTTATTCTGGACTTAATGCTACCCGTTATGGACGGCACCGAAGTCTTGCGCCGTATTCGTGGAAAAGACTCGGATGTACCTATTCTTATTTTGACTGCGCGAGATGCAGTATCTGACAAGGTTGGCAATTTCGAGGCTGGCGCTGACGATTACTTAACCAAGCCTTTCGCCTTCGCCGAACTGTTGGTGCGAGTGAAAGCGCTGTTGCGACGCGGTTCGGTAAACCGCAGCAGTAGCGTCAGAGTGGAAGACCTGGAACTGGATCGCCTTTCCCAACAAGTAAGACGAGCTGGCAAAAGGATTGACCTCACCTTAAAGGAATATTCGTTACTGGAATATCTGATGTCGAATGCCGGCAGAGTCCTTTCTCGAACCATGATCATTGAACATGTCTGGGATCAGAGTTTTGACGGCATTACTAACATCGTAGATGTCTATGTTCGACATCTTCGCGACAAGGTTGACGATGCCCATGAACACAAGTTGATCAAGACAGTCCGAGGCGTTGGCTATGCCATTAGTGGTGCGGAGCAATCGTGAACACCAAGTCCCTTCGTTTTCGACTGACCGCCTGGTACGCGGGACTCTTGGCCGGCGCCTTGCTGGTCTTTGGAGTGTCGATCTATCTCGGCCTCGAGCGATATCTCACCTCAGAACTTCAGCGAACGCTGATTGAGCGCTCTCGTTCCATGGGATCGCAGCTATTTGCTGGCTATCCCACTAAAGGAGCAGAGTGGCTTTCCAGGGAGATCACTGAAGCTTATGCGCCAGAGGTCAATGGCTACTTTCTTCGTATTAGTCGAGCCGACGGTAGCATCGTATATGTTTCGGGAGCACCCAAAGACAACAGTTTCGATCCTTCGCGTATTCCATTGCCTGTGGAAAGACGGCAAAAGGAATATTCCAGACAAGTAGAATCGCGCGATGGCTATCGAT
>MNGW01000143.1 GCA_001918935.1 Acidobacteriales bacterium 13_1_40CM_3_55_5
AGTCGCGTTGCTCGCGGAGAACGATTTTCTGATCCGGTAGAGAATGCTCTCCGACAGGAAGTCCATCAAATCACCAAAAAACTGGGCGGGCGGGCCGTTGCAGCAGATAAACCTGCCCACCGTGGCCAGAAGCGGCTCGGGTTTCTCGTGAAGCGGCATCGAAATTCGATCCAGCGAGATTGGCTACATCACAGCCAGTCGGACCCAGGTCATCGGCGGCTGAAGTTGTCTGCCCAGAAGCGAACGTCGCCCGTGCTGCCTCTAGTGGACGAAGCTTTGAAATCCATGAAGTTTACGCCCAAAGAAATGACCCATATGAAGATGAAGGCCGCGACACAGCATGGCGGTCTGCGGCGGGCTCAGGGTTATACGACGACGGGTCTGGTAGAAGACTACAACCTTATTCGACGTTGCGTTTCCGCCTTGGCGGAGAAGAACTTGAACCGGTTGGACGCTCATCTTCTGTTGCATGATCTGGCGCAACTCAGCGAAGCGCTTGACATTCAATTGCAACACGCGCTCAAGAAGTTTCTAGCAAGAGCCTAAGCGGACTCCAAACAGGCGGGATTCTGCGCGATTGTTGGCCGATAGGGCTTGACAGGAGCCGGCGGGACGCCGGCGCTACTTTCCACTCTCAAGGGTGAGAAGCACCACTGGAAAATTTCCCAGCAGGGACGACGCTCGAAGGAATCCCGATCCCGCAGCTCTTTCTGGAAGCAGGAGTTCCGCGGTAAGCGCGTTGCGGTACTTTGATTTTGCAAGGTCCGGCGGCAGTTCTACGCGGGTGTCCTCCCACAAGCCGGACTGAGCGGGTGAAATTGCTCCGTTCACCAATAAACGCGCGCACATTCTAGGCACTGCAACGATGGCCGCAGAACTTCCCTGCCGCCGGGCGAACGCGACCAGATGGTTGGCTTTCGCGCCCAGTACGGTTAAGGGCAAGTAGTCTCCATGCTGAAACAGAGATGCATGTTGCTTCCGTAAATTGAGAGTCTTCCAGGTCAGATAGAACTTGATCCGACCATCGTTGTCGCCGTTTTCTAAACCGTTTGCCAGCTCTCGAGCCAGCGCCGTTATTCGCTCCGGTGGGTTAACGCCTTCTAGCATTTCCGTCAAGCAACGCTGGCGGCGAGTGTAATCAACGGCGCGGCGGTTGTCGGGATCCACAAGGCTAAGATCCCAGAGTTCGTTGCCTTGATAGATGTCAGGGACGCCCGGAGCTGTGAGCTTGATCAGCACTTGCGAAAGGCTGTTGAATCCGCCGAGTCGCGCGACATATCGCTGAAACGGTACGAAGCTTTCAAGGAAAGGCTCGGCGCTGGTAGGTGAAAGTATTGCTTTCACGAAGCCAGCTACGGCGGCTTCATAATCGGCGTTTGGATTCGCCCAACTGGTTCTCTGCTTGGCTTCCCGAATGGCCTTCAACATGTACTGGTTGATGCGATCGCGGAACTCAGTCCCAGGTCCTGTCCCTTCTGTAGTCCGCGACGGCCAAGTACCGATCAGGGTTTGATAAAGGAGGTATTCGTCATTCCTCGAAGGAGCTTCGGAGCCATCCACCATCCGCTTTTTATCTGTGTTCATCTCCCGCCAGCGACGGACGTTTCTTCTCCAGAGAGCTGGAATCTCAGAAAGTACATTAATGCGGGAGCGAACATCTTCGGAACGTTTGCTATCGTGTGTCGAAGTGTCCAGGAGGCTGTGGGGCCAGGCTTTCGCGCGTTGCTGGAGTTCACGATGGAACTCTTCAGGCGAGACACCGAATTTGCGGGGATCACCTCCCACCTCGTTTAGCGATACCAGGCGGTTATAACGATAGAAACTGGTGTCCTCCAAGCCTTTTGCCATGACAGCGCTAGTGAACTGTTGGAACTTCATGGCGAATCGGATGACCGACTGTCGATAAGAACCCGTCTGCCCGGCTCCTTTTTGCGTGAGTAACACTTCTCGAATGAAATCGAAGACCGTGACATCGGCAATCGCACTTTGTCGCTTAGCGGACTGAACAGCTTCTTCGATATAGGCACGATCTGGCTCTGAGAGATGAGTTTCGGTGATGTAAGTGCGATAGACCGGGAAATTGGCAACGATTTCGCTCAGCGCATCTCGCAGGCTGTTCAGAGTAAAGTCGCAAGTGTGACGCTCGGCAAGGGCGATACGGCTGAGGATGTTTGCCAACACATTCAGCTCACTCGCCAGTGCGCTGTGCATCACAATTTTCTTGGATTGATAGAGCAAACTATCAAAGTCGCATCGCTGGCCGAGGAACGCACGATAAACCCGGTCCATTCTCGAAACGGAGTCCGGGTCGACAAACAACCCATTCACCAGGTTGGCGAAGTCATAACCGGTGGTGCCGTAAACGGGCCAGTTTTCCGGAAGCCGCTCTCCACTGGCAAGAATTTTTTCAATGACGACGTAAACTGGCTTTGAATTGCATTCTTTTTTCAGTGATGGACAGTCCTGCTGGCATTGCAATCGATGGAAATATTGCGCGGGATTGTAGAGGCCGTCGGGATGATCGATGCGCAGGCCATCCACTTTTCCGTCGCGGATGAGTTGCAGAATGAAACGATGGGTGGCATCGAAAACCGCTTGGTTCTCCATTCGTAAACCGGCCAGGTCGTTGATGTCGAAGAAGCGGCGATAGTTGATGTCGTCCGCGGCCACCCGCCAGTATGCCAGCCGGTAAGCCTGAGCTTTGATGAGCTCATGCAGAGCGTCGAAACTGCTGGGATCGCCCGGGGTACCACTGATTTTCCGCACGTTTTCTTGGATGAACTGAGATATGTCTGAGGAACGCTGGCACAACGCCGCCAGCCGGCGCTTGTGAATTTCTTTATCGCGTATACGTTCAGCTCTTTTTTCCGGAGCAGTTTCCTGGCGGCCGGGCAGATGATTGAAGGCAGAAATCAGGCTTTGCAACTCCAGAAAGTCGTCATGCGAAGCGCCTAGATTCTGTTCCAGCCGCTCCAGACCACTGGCGACCACGCGAGGATATTCTTTGGGATCCACGGGAAAACGGTGCTGCTGATAGAAGATGCTGAACTCGCCTTTCTCTCTATCGAAAGTCAACTTCAGTTCACCAAGATCGAGGATGGTGCCGTATTGATCTCCCAGAACTGGAATCAAAACTTTTCCCTGCAGTTCATCCTTCAGTGGCTGCCAGTCGATATCGAAAAATTCCGCATAGCTGGAGGCCTCCCCATTTTCCAGCACGTCCAGCCACCAGCCGTTGTCGCTTCCCATCACCCCCATGTGATTGGGCACGATGTCGAGAATGTGTCCCATACCATGTTGGCGCAGAGCCGCCACGAACTTTTCGAAATCTTCTGTGCTTCCAATCTCCGGATTCAACAGGTTGTGATCGATGATGTCGTATCCATGAGTGCTTCCTGGACGTGCTCTGAGATAAGGAGAGGCATAACAATGCGTGATGCCCAAGGCGGCCAGGTAAGGAACTAATTGGGTCGCATGGGCAAAGGTAAAGTCTCGGTTGAATTGCAGACGATACGTCGCCAGAGGAATTTGCGGCGCGTTCATGGATGAAGAAACCATGCGACGGACCAGGGGGGCATCTTGCCAGTATCCAGTTTCTCAGTCATGCCTTCGATAGTCGAGTAGATCAAACGGCCTGCGGGAGCAGCTGGCGGGGTGACAAACTTCGGGCCGAGATTAGCGATCAGAGTCAGTGTCACGTTGTTAGCTAGTTTCCAGTCTACCGCCAGGCTGTTACTTTGTCCGACGGTGAAGGTAGCAGATCGCCCACTCAAATTCTGAAGATGGGGAACAATTGTGTTACGTCTGAGTGCCAGTAGGTCACGATAGAAGCTAAGCCAAGATTGGTGAGTGGGCACATCCAATGATCTCCAATCCAACTTCGAACTTGTGAATGTGGTCTCCGCGTTAGGATCAGGTATCGAAGCCCTGGCAGCTGGCGAACTGAATTTCTCGAATCGGGCGAATTCACTGCGTCGTCCCTCGGTCACTGCCGTTGCTAAATCGCCGTCAAAATCGCAGAAGAACAAAAACGGAGTATCTGCTCCGAATTCTTCTCCCATAAAAAGTAGAGGCGGCGAGGGCGCGAGCAGCAGTATTACCAGTGCAGCCTTCACTGCATTGGATTCCGCGAGTTTTAGGATTCGTTCTCCGCAGGCGCGGTTTCCCACTTGATCATGATTTTGCAGGAATGAGACAAAACAGGTGGGTGGTAAATCGCGAGAAGGCTCTCCGCGTGGAGTGTTGTTCCGCAGCCGCGAGAGCTGTCCCTGGTAGCTGAAGCCTTCGGCCAGGCACCGTCCCAAGTGCCGGACGGGCTGCTCTGCATAGTCGCAATAATAACCATCAGTTTCGCCAGTGATGAGCACGTGTAGAGCATGATGAATGTCATCATTCCATTGCGCATCGTAAAGTTTCGGGGAATTTTGTTGATCGACCTTAGCGCCGGCTTCCCGCTCACTTGCAAGAGTCGTCAGATAGTGAGCAGCGTTTTGATCGTTCTCCAGCACTAAATGGATGTGCCGATCAGCGCCAAACTTTTCGCGTACGGTTTGAGCCAACTCAGTGAGTATGTCTGGTTTTGATTCATCCACGATGGCATGCACGGCGTCAAAACGCAGGGCGTCGAAGTGATATTCCTCGAGCCAATAAAGCGCATTGTGAATAAAGAAATCTCGTACGGTGCGGCTCGCAGGACCGTCGAAATTGATGGCGTCGCCCCAGGGAGTGCAATGGCGAGCGGTAAAAAACTCCGGAGCGTAAGTTCGCAAGTAGTTCCCTTCCGGTCCGAAGTGGTTGTAGACCACGTCCAGAAACACCATTAAGCCCTTGCGGTGCGCTGCCTGAATCAGCCGTTTGAGATCGTCGGGATGGCCATAGCAGTTGTCCGGAGCAAAGGGCAAGACGCCGTCGTATCCCCAGTTGCGCACTCCGGCAAAATCGGCGATGGGCATTAGCTCAACCGCCGTGATGCCGAGATCGGCTAAATAATCGAGACGTTGTTCCGCTGCAGCGAATGTGCCTTCTGGAGTGAACGCCCCAACATGCAGTTCATAAATGACGGCTTCCTCCCATGGCCGTCCGCGCCACTTTTCATCCTGCCACTCGAAAGCGGCGGCATCGATTATTTGGCTCGGTCCATGCACGTCGGAAGGCTGAAATCGCGAGGCCGGATCCGGGACCTTGGTCTGCCCATTGATTTGATACTGGTATCGGCTGTCTGCGGCGGCGTAGCTGACCAGTTCGAACCAACCGTCTTCAAGTTTGGATAGGGCTAGCGGCTCCTGACTGGCGAGGCAGAGGTCAACCCCCTGTGCTTTCGGCGCCCAAAGCCGGAATCTTACTTTGCCGTCATTGAGGTACTCCGCCCCGAAGGGCATCGGATGTCTACGTCTCATGCCGGCGCTCCACCGCCCGCACCTGGCCCGGATCGCGTCCTACCAGTAGAACCAGCGAGCGGGCCTGCAATGGGTAGCTTGTACCCGGCTCAAAAAGACATGCTGGATTCTCTGACATTGGGCAGGATGTATCGATCAAGGCCACCCAGCCTACGCCCGTCGGTGGCGCCGGCAGGAGAAAGGGTATGGCCTCATGATGAGCATTCATGAGAAGAAGGAAATCCTGATCGGTGACTGGCTCTCCACGCTCGGCCTGTTCCTCCAGTTTTCCCGAGAGGAAAACTCCGAGACAACGAGCTGATTCCTTGTTCCATTCTTCGTCGGTCATTTCGTGGCCGTTGGGCATAAGCCAATGGATGTCCTTGATGCCGGCGCCCTTGATCGATCGTCCTTGGAAGAAATTCCGGCGCTGAAATACAGGATGACTCTTGCGCAGGGCTATCATCCGCCGGGTGAATGCCAGCAGTTCCTGCTCGGCTTCACCTAGGTTCCAATGGATCCAGCTGAGTTCGTTATCCTGGCAATAGGCATTGTTGTTTCCCTGCTGAGTGTGTCCGATCGAGTCACCTGACAGCATCATGGGCACACCTTGCGAGAGAAATAACGTCGCTAGGAAATTACGTTTCTGTTGAGAGCGAAGCGCGTTTACCGCGGGATCGTCGGTGGGGCCTTCGACGCCGCAATTCCAACTACGATTGTTATCTGTGCCATCGCGATTGTCTTCGCCATTGGCTTCGTTGTGCTTTTCGTTGTAGCTGACAAGATCGTGCAGCGTGAAGCCATCGTGAGCGGTTACGAAATTGATGCTGGCGTAAGGCCTGCGTCCGCTGCGAGCATAGAGATCGCTTGAGCCGGTGATGCGATATGCGAGTTCGCCAATGACGCCTCCATCTCCCTTCCAGTAAGAACGTATGGCATCGCGATACCGGTCGTTCCACTCCGCCCAGCCGACGGGAAATTTTCCCACCTGGTAGCCGCCCTCGCCCAAATCCCAGGGCTCGGCAATCAGTTTTACCTGCGACAGCACTGGATCCTGATGGATGATGTCGAGAAATGCGCCCAGGCGATCCACTTCGTGCAACTCGCGGGCGAGAGTTGCAGCCAGATCGAAGCGGAAGCCGTCCACGTGCATCTCCAGAACCCAATAGCGCAGGCTGTCCATGATGAGCTGAAGCACCCGTGGATGCCGCATATTCAGGGTGTTACCCGTGCCGGTATAGTCGCGGTAATAGCGAGCATTGTCCGGCATCAGGCGGTAATAAACGGAATTGTCGATTCCGCGAAAGGATAATGTCGGACCTAAATGGTTGCCTTCGGCGGTGTGGTTGTACACCACGTCGAGGATGACTTCGATGCCGGCGGAATGCAGCGTCTTCACCATCGTCTTGAACTCGCTGATGGTTCCGCTGGAGGAATAGCGTGGCTCGGGGGCAAAAAAACCAATGGTGTTATAGCCCCAGTAGTTGCGGAGACGCTTTTCGATAAGGACGCGGTCATCAACGAAGGAATGTACCGGCATCAGCTCGACGGCGGTAATACCCAAGCGTTTCAAATAATTGATCACCGGGGCTGTCGCCAATCCAGCATAAGTTCCGCGCAGGGCAGGGGGAACTTCAGGATGCAACTTGGTGAAACCCTTGACGTGCACCTCATAAATCACGCTCTGGTGCCAGGGAATGCGAGGAGGCTGATCTGCTCCCCAACTGAAGGCGGGATCAATCACTATGCCTTTGAGCATGCCGGGAGCACTGTCGCGGCGATCGAAGGAGAGATCTTCCTTGGCATGACCAATCCGGTAGCCGAAGTGCGAATCGCTCCACTTCAAATCATTCTTGATCTGCTTGGCGTAGGGATCCAGCAACAGCTTATGGTGATTAAAACGGTGTCCGTGGGAAGGATCGTAAGGACCGTGGACACGGTAGCCATACAACAATCCGGGGCGCGCTTCCGGTAAATAGCAATGCCAGACCTGATCAGTCTGCTCCTTCAAGGTAATGCAATGGAGTTCCCGCCGGCCGCTGCTGTCGAACAGGCAGAGCTCGACCTTCTCGGCGTGTTCGGAGAAAAGGGCGAAGTTCACTCCTTCGCCATCCCAAGTGGCTCCTAGCGGGTAGGGTTTACCCGGCCAGACGATCGGCTTAGTCTGGTGCAGCACTCTAAAACCTCACAGGAAACGTTGCCGCGGCGGTAGCCTTGGCAGCTGAATGGCCCTCGGCCAGCAACAAACCCTTAACTCTAAAGGATTTCTGACACACGCGCCATCCGGTACTCACGGTACGCGGGCGATGCGCTTTCTGGAGCGGGTACCAGCGCTGGTAGCCGCCGCCGCCAACAGCGCTTTTCCTACAAGACCTTACTTTTCCGCCTACACGTCAAACCCGATTCCTTTTGAGAATCTCACTTCATAAACTTTCAAAGGCGAGAGTTCGGCCTCCACGCGAACTGAACCTGGAGTTGGCCATGACACCTACAGTGAAATCGGCAAGCTGCAGGGGGGCAATATCCGGCTGTCTGGCTTTGTTGCTAACTGTTTCGGTGAGCGTGAGCGCCCAAATCCCAGCGCAATCTCGAACAGTCGAGCCCATAGCCTCAAAGACCCAGCCGCTCGTCTCGCCTGACGTTCGAAAGACCGCATGGGAGGTTCTTGCTACGGCTGCTGCGGATAACAAAGTGTCCCGGCGGCAGAACGCCATTGTAGCCACGTCTACGATTGGGACCTGGTCAAAAGCTGTAGGCCTTATCGAGTCGTCACTCCGCGACAAAGATTCGGACGTAAGAGCACTGGCGGCAGCAGCTCTAGCCGAGATGAATTCGCGGCCATCCATTCCCGCGTTGCGAAAGGTTTTGGAGGATAGCTCGCCCCTGGTCAGATTCGCGGCAGCAAAATCACTCTGGCAGCTTGGAGATCATAGCGGCCGGGAAATCCTGTCGGATGTTCTTCAGGGTGATAGCTCTCCATCGGATGGAGTAATCAAGAGCAACCTTAAGGATGCCAATAAGAAGCTGCACAGCCCCAAAGAATTGGCTTTCGCGGGAATGAATGCAGCCTCGGGCCTACTGGGTCCATTTTCATTTGGCATAACCATGGCCGAACAGTTGGCCGCGGATAAGTCTGCCTCGGCGCGCGCGTTATCGGCGTCGCTGCTGGCATCGGATCACAACCCGACTTCCGTGCGCGAACTACGGGACGCTTTACAGGACAAGAACCCGGCAGTACGCGCAGCCGCCGCGAAGGCCCTCGGTCAGCATCCTTGCAGGTCAGTGGTGGAAGATTTGCACAGCTTGCTGGATGAAAAGAAGGATGAAGTGAAATACATGGCCGCCGCCTCCATATTGCGGATTTCGACAAATGCACCCCGGCGTCATATCGAATGTGAAATGCCCGCTGCTTCTCCCGCTTCCGCAGTAGCGCAAAGTGTTCCCGAATCAGCGGACACTGCTAAGTGAGAAGGCGTAGTCGACACTAAACCAGCCTGCCTAAACCTAACCCCTCAAACTCCGATCTTCAAACCTGTACGGTTGCGTCAAATTCTGCTGGTTCTGAACTGGGAAGATGCGCTGACATTTCATTCAATTTAGGGTTTCCAAGGGATTGCCGATATGTGATTAAGAGCCTAAAAGCAAATCATGAAAGGTTGCGACAGCGCGTTTGGTGAGATCCGGCAGGCGATGCGGTGTTGCCTGACGGCCTCCAACCCGTTCCTTGCTGTTCTGTTGGGAGTATTTATCGTGGCCTTCGTCACTCCGGCGCGGGCCCAAAGTACCATCGACGACGTACATATCCAACCACGCACCGAGCGTCCGATTGACAGCCAGATACCGGTAGGGGGACCGAAGTTAGACAGCGGAAGCAAGCCGTTTAAGGTACTCGTTGATCTGGTACTGGTGCCGGTTACCATCATGGACGGCATGAACCGGCTGGTACGAGGTTTAGCTCAAGATAACTTCCAGGTATTTGAAGGCAAGCATCCCCAGGATATCCGTTATTTCTCTAGCGAAGACGCGCCGGTTTCCCTGGGTATCATTCTCGACGTGAGCGGCAGCATGTCGGACAAGATTCAGCGGGCGCGCGAAGCAGTTGTCGACTTTCTAAATACGGCCAATCCGCAGGATGAATTTTTCATGATCACTTTCTCGGACAAGCCGGAACTGGCCTCGGGTTTTACCGAACAGGTAGAAGACATCCAAGCCAAGCTGGTCTACGCCACGCCCAAAGGCCGCACCTCCTTATTGGACGCTATCTATTTGGGAATCAGTAAAATGCGGCACGCGAAGCATTCACGGAAGGCTTTGCTCATCATTTCCGATGGGGGAGACAACCACAGCCGCTATACCCAGTCTGAGATTGTTTCCCAGGTAAAAGAAGCCGATGTGATGATCTACGGGATCGGTCTTTATGACCGCAGGTTTTCGACCCCGGAAGAGGCTTCGGGACCGGACTTGTTGCGCAAGATCTCGGAGGTGACGGGTGGTACATCCTTCACCATTGATAATCCCAATGACTTGGCACAGGTCGCAAAGGCCGTGGGCACCATGCTGCGTAACCAATATTTGCTTGGTTACCGTCCCGAGAGCGTTAGCCGGGACGGAAAATGGCACAAAATCAAGATCAAATTGAAGCAGCCAAAGAAAATCAAGTTTCCCTCGCTTCGCGTATACGCTAAGGACGGCTATTACGCTCCGGCTGAATAGCCGCGTACCTTCGCACACAATGACGCTTTCTGTTACAGGGTTCTCCTTAAATTGGTTACAGGAATTACCTGATTGGGAGAACCTGATTGGTGAGATATATAAGTTCCAGCTTAGAAGTGTCCGATTCAAGGATCTGGCCATACCTCATAACTCGTCAAACTCGATGGTCTATCATTGCGCAAACCCCGATTGCGCCACCCCCTTGCGCTACCTGCGAGATGGAAGATTATTTCAATTTGAAGTGCGCTCGTTTAGCCTTCCAGGCACTGCCCAATGCGGAGAAACACCCCAAAAAAGCCGGGGTTCTCGCCAAGTTTCGCATTTTTGGTTGTGCGGACAATGCTCGTCAAACCTAACCTTGACTTTTGAGCAGGCCAAGGCTGTGATCGTAACCCCTTTGCCGACCGTCAGGCAGGAATCAGCTGCCGCTTCCCCACAAGCTAGTCTCTAGGTTGGTTGCGGTCTCCGCTTCCTGCCTTCGGGTATGGTTCTGAGCCGCGGCAGGTCCGAGTTTCAAGCTTGTTCAGGAATTACTGAGAGGGTTAGGGAGGGGCAGGCACCGATTTGAAAAGGGGAGGTAAATCGGTGCCTGCCTTCCGTCTCCTTCGCGTTGGGGTTAAGTTATTCATACGCCCTCTGGTATTGAGGTGCTATCAGGAAAATCCTGTATTTTTGAGTGAAAGGCGCCTCGGTAGTCATCGCTCTGAATTACAGATTCACGACACTCCTCTCACCATTCATCGCACACGCCGGATACAGCGCAATCCCAGGATCGTTCGATCAATTGAGTAGCAGCCATTGAAATCGTTGAGGAATTGACCTATCGTCAGTAATGCCGGGGTGATGGCGGCACAGGTTTTTATCGTTTCCCCTGTCTTGGGCATGGCCGAAGCGGAACGATGTCAGGTCGTGTCACGCCATCCTCCCGCGATGTCCTAGAGTTGCCGTGCTTTGAAAACACAATGCTAGAATACGCAGGGCTAATGCGTATTCCCCTCCTGTCTGTACTGCTATCCGCCACTTGCCTGGCACAAGCTCCTTCGGTTGCGCCTGCGATTCCAAAATTTGAGGACGTGAGCAAACAGGCCGGGCTGAATGTCTCCCATCTTTCGTCCCCGGAGAAACGTTACATCCTGGAGTCTATGAGCGGCGGTGTCGGTTTTATCGACTGTGACAACGATGGAAAGTTAGACATCGTCACCGTGAAGGGATCTTCCGTCGACCACTATCGGCAGGGTGGAGATCCAATGGTTACGCTCTATCACCAGGATGCAGACCTCAAGTTTTCGAATATAACCAAGGACGCCGGTTTGACGATCAAAGGCTGGGGAATGGGTGTGGCGGTCGCTGACTTTGACAATGATGGCTGGCAAGACTTGTACGTAACCGGTTACGGCGGGAATGTGCTTTACCGCAACCTCGGCAATTGCAAGTTCGAGGATGTGACGGAAAAAGCGGGAGTGCGGGTAGGAGGATTCAGCACCGGCGCGTCCTGGGCCGACTATGATCGGGATGGAAAGGTTGATCTATTCGTACCACGCTACGTATTCGTTGACATCAATAAGCTTCCGGAATTTGGCAGCAACGATAAGTTTTGCCGCTTCCGGGGAATTTTGGTGCAATGCGGTCCTGGAGGTCTTCCCGGGGAGTCCGATTTCCTCTTTCACAACCGGGGAGACGGGACCTTTGAAGATGTTTCCAAAAAAGCCGGAGTAGACGATCCCGAACGCCGTTACGGAATGCAAAGTGTCTGGGCCGACTACGACAACGATGGCTGGCCGGATCTCTATGTGGCGAATGACGCCGGTCCCAATTTTCTTTATCACAACAAACACGATGGCACCTTCGAGGAGGTGGGATTGCTCTCCGGCGTAGCTCTCAGCCTCGAGGGACAGGAGCAAGGCTCAATGGGAGTCGATGTCGCCGACTTCGATCACGACGGAAGGCTGGATATTTTTGTTACCAATTTCGCCGATCAACCCAATACTTTGTACTGGAACCAGGGCGCCCGGGGCATGACTGACATTAGTTGGAACGCGCAACTGGCGCAGCCCAGCTATCCACTCGTCGGTTGGGGCACGGCATTCTTCGACATGGACAACGACGGCTGGCCGGACATCTTCGTGGCCAATGGGCACGTTTATCCGCAGATGGACCTGGTAAAAGGAGGCACCCCGTACAAGCAGCCATTGCTTCTTTTCCGCAACAAGCGGGATCGCACTTTCGAAGACGTCACTGCGATCTCAGGCCTGGACAAATTGCCCCTGTCTTCTCGGCGCGGCGCTGCTTTTGGGGACATCAATAACGACGGCAAAGTGGATGTCCTCATTTTGAACGTGGGCGAGCCGCCAACGCTGCTCATCAATCGTACTCAGAGCTCCAATCATGCGGTACTGTTTAAGTTGATTGGCACAAAGAGCAACAAGGCCGCAATTGGCGCCCGCGTTACGGCGACCGCCGGAGATCTGGTGCAATTCAACGAGGTGCGGAGCGGAAGCAGCTATCTTTCACAGAACGATCTGCGACTGCACTTCGGACTCGGTGAACGAACCAGAATGGACACCGTCGAGATTTTCTGGCCAACGGGGAAAAAGGAAGTTTACAAGGACTTAAGTTCCGATTTCATCTACACCATCGTGGAAGGTGAAGGAATCTCGCAACGAGCGCCGCTGAAAGGACAGAGTGCGGCTGCTGACCACGCGCAGTCAACGAAGTAAGTTGCACTTCCGTCCCTAATTTATTTGATCTTTGGCGGTTCTGTCGGAGATGCCTCGACCGGCCGGTTCGACGCTCCTCGAGGTTGCTTCTGTTTCAATTTTTGGAACCGCTCCATATGTACTCTCGCTTCTTCCGATTTGCCTAGACTGCTCAGCACGAGACCCAGGTCGTACTGCATTTGCGCGTTGTTGGGATCAATCGCCTCCGCACGCTGTAATGCGTTCAATGCCTTTTCCAATTCTCTGGTCTGGAGATACAGCGCTCCAAGACCCGCCAGGGCCATGGCATGATGCGGCTGCATGTGAATGACCTGTTCGAAATGCTGGATACCCTCTTGTGGCTTCCCTTCCTGTCCCGCGAGCACTCCCAACTGGTATTGAGTTTCCGTGAGTGCAGGATCCAGTTGCGCTGATCGATCCAATGCCCGTCGCGCATCGTCATTGCGGCGCTGCTCCATGTAAGCCATTCCAAGTCCCAGCCATCCTTTCGCATCGGCAGGACGTTGTGCCGCGTATTTTTCCAGCAATGGAACGGCTGCCGTGAGCTCTTTTTCTTGCAGCATGACTGCGGCGGCCAGATAGAGATCGTCGAGGTTTTCAGGGCTCTTGTGCACGAGTTCAGTCGCAGCAGTGAGCGCAACACTGTGTTGCCCGGCTTGCATGGCTTCCACGACAAAGCGCCGCAGCACCGGCACCGACTCGGGATTTAGAGTTCGAGCGTGTTGGAGCGTGGCGAATGAGTCGGCGTGTTTATCTTGCGAAGCGTATATCTGGGCGATCGCGACCAGAGTGTCCGCCGATCTTGGATCGAGGGCTGAAGCCTGACGAAGGCTGCTCAATGCAGCCGGCATCTGCCCTTTCGCCTGTAGTGCTCTTCCTTTCACGTAGTAGAAACGCGCTGGCCGTTTTACGTTAACCAGATCGAGTGTCCGAAGAGCTTCGTCGGCAAGGTCGTTATGAAGAAAGACTTCGGCCAAATCCATGATCGCGGCCGAGGAATTTTTCACCTGGGGCAATAGCTGAATGCCATCCGATTTTCTTCCAAGGGCCAACAGGCTAGCAGCTTTCAGCGGAATTCCTGACACCGGGAATCGATCCGGCGGAATTGTTTCAAGTGTGGAGAGGGCCTGGGCAAATTCTCCTTTTCGCACATAGAGGTCCGCCAGATCGAGTTTCAGGTCGGTATTGTTCGGAGTGAGGTCTATGGCTTGTTGGTATTGGCTGATGGCGTCGTCTTCCTTATTTTGCGCAGCCAGCGCGTTCGCCAAATGAGTGCGTGCGACAACGGATTTCGGATTGAGTTGCACCACACGCCCAAACAGGACTTCAGCTTCTGCGTAGCGTTGCTGCTCGCCACGAATCATGCCCAACAGCGTGAGAGCCTGCTCATCATTGGGATTTGACGAAAGCACGGACCAGACCGAACTCTCGGCGGCTGCCAGATCGCCACGCTTGAATTGAGCTTGGGCGCTTACTGTAGAGCTTGCCTTTGCTGATGACTTCTGAGCCGCAGGGTTCTGGGCCCAGGCGCTGATGGCTGCACACAAGCCAAGCAGTATTAGAACCGGTGGCAGCGAACGGCTCTTCACAGATCCAGCCTACCACGCTGTACGGCGCGCACCGCCACGGCATGTTGGGCAAATCTTTTTTGATCCTACGTAGAATAGTCGGCGTTGATACGAACGTAATCAGCAGTCAGATCCGTCGTGAGGAACTTGGTACTTGCAAGTCCGCGCTGAAGGGTAATACGAACATCACAAACGGGCTTTGCCAGATGCTGGTGTGCTCTTCTCTCATCGAACCGGCAACTTGCACCATTACGACATACCAATTGTGAACCAATAAAAATACTCACCTTGTCCGAATTAATTGGTACCCCGGAAGATCCCACGGCCGCCAAGATGCGTCCCCAGTTCGGATCAGCTCCGGCCCAGGCCGTCTTTACTAATAAGGAGTGAGCGACAGCTCGAGCTACTTGCAGCGCCTCTTTTTGACTACTGGCCTGCTCGATTGAAAGGCGGATCACATGCTGGACTCCTTCGCCGTCCGAGACAATCTGCTGCGCCAAAGACTGGCACACTTCGCTAAGCGCGTCGGCGAACAGCTTGCGTGTGGATTCTTGGTTTAGGCGAACACCACTATTGCCGGAAGCCAGCAGCAGTACAGTGTCGTTTGTGGACGTGTCACCATCCACGGAAATGCAGTTGAAGGTTTGTTCGCATGCACCTCGCAGAAGCTGCCTCAACTCAGCAGGGGTGGCCGCGACATCCGTGAACAGATATACAAGCATAGTCGCGAGTTGCGGATGAATCATGCCGGAACCCTTCGCGACACCTAATACGGTGACAGTTCCTTTCCTTGACCGGAAGCGAACCGAAGCCAACTTGGGCCGCGTATCGGTGGTCATGATGGCGCGGGTGAACAGATCGACATGCTTCTTGGTCGCGCCTCGTTCCGATATCAGTGTGGCTAGAGCAGCAAGAATTTTCTCAGTGGGCAGAGGAAGACCGATGATGCCGGTCGATGAGGGAAACACTTCTTCGGACGGCAGACCCAGTAATCGTCCGGCTGCGCGGCAAATTTGTTGGCAAGCCAGATAGGCGTGATTTCCAGTGGCGCAGTTGGCATTTCCGGAGTTGACGATCACCGCCCGTATGCGCCCGTGGCTGGTGGCCAAAATGGCGCGCCCAATCTCCACTGGGGCAGCAACCACTCGGTTCTGTGTGAAAACCGCAGCGGCAGTGGTTCCGGAAGCGGCCTCGACTAACCCTAGATCAAGCCGCTCGCTTGCCTTGATTCCGGCGCAGGCAGCGGAAAAACTGAATCCTTGCGGCATATAGATTTTGCCTGGAGAACGGCGAGACAGGGTCATGCCTGGAGCTTCACCAACCAGCTTGTCGGTGGCTCAGGCAGAATGGCAAATTTAGGGATTTCACCACGAACCATGGCCACTTCGTCACAGCAATGAAGGCGCGGGCAACTAAAGCAATCTTTATGGATTTTGTCGGGCAGATCCTCGCGCTGTGCCATGGCGAATCCCATTCTTGCGAAGAACTCCGGGATCCGCGTGAAGAGACAAATACAGCTAACTCCATGTTTTTTCGCTTGCGTCAGCAGGGCTTTCACCAGACGTTTACCGCCGGCGCAACCTTGATATAAGGGACTGACGGTGATCGAGCGAATTTCCGCTAAATGCGTTCCGTAGAGATGGAGCGCGCCGCAACCGATGATCTCATCGCCTTCTTCCAAAACCAGAAAGTCGCGGACGTTTTCGCAAATCTCGGCCAAGGAGCGCGGCAGCAGTGTGCCGTCCGCAGAATAAGCTGCGATCAAATCATAGATTCGCTGCGCATCAGGCAGGATAGCTTCACGCGTGCGCATGCGCTTCCTCGCGTATGAAGTCGATCCGGCGCTTTGCATCTGCAATTGCGCGCCGTACTTGTGCTGGAGCCGTACCGCCGGGAACGTCATGAAGGGCAAGCACCGATGCGAGGTCGAGGCAGGAATAGAAATCCTCATCGAACAAGGGATTGAGCTGGCGCAGTTCTTGCACTGATAAATCCTGAAGCTCGCAACCTTTCTCGAGGCACAACTGCACTGCCTTACCGATTTGTTCATGGGCCAGGCGAAAAGGGA
>MNGW01000049.1:0-7047 GCA_001918935.1 Acidobacteriales bacterium 13_1_40CM_3_55_5
CAATGTCAAGGTGCTTGTATTGTCCTGCGCGGCTTTCCGCGGAAAGAATTGCACAGCGATGGACCTTCTCGAAATCCCCGTAAGGAAATTTGTATCTTTTCTTGGTGTTTTCGTCTTCCTCGTCGTCGATTCCCAAATGCCATTTCGAATATTCGCCGAATCCGTGCTGTTCAATGAAATTGTTTTCTTCTTTGGCGGATGGCTGATGCTCGCTCCAAGCGTCCCGGTCGTCCATCACGACTTTTCCTCTGCGGATGAGTTTCTTGGCATGGTCGAACGCCTTCCTGTTCAGTTTGACTGCCATACTTACCTGCTTTCTTCATGGTAACCGGGACGCGCCATAGTCATGCAGCACGTTTCTCGCGCTCTGATTTTTGGCGCTGGGATTCCACCTGACGCGATTGCTTGCCTGTGGACTGACGTTTCAAGAACGCCGACAATCTCTCCTTCAATCTCGAAAATAGCGAAGACGTATCTTCATTCGTCTTGAGTTGTTTCTGCAGATTCGAGATTTCGTCCTTCAAAGCTTTGTACTCGGGGTCCTGTGTCGCGTAACCGAGCGCCATGGCCCGGTCCAGCTCATAGCGTGCCGTATCCAGAAGCTCTCGCGCCGAGTCCTTCTCGGTGTTGCGCTGGGCTTCCGCTTCGTTGATTGCCTCCCGCGCCAGGAGCAACGGCAAAGGTGTAGCTCGATCAATGGCTACCAAAGTGCTAAGCGCCACCATCAGCACCATCCGCGCTTCGTCGTTCTTCTTCTCATCGAGCAGGCGCGCGGCCTCCGTCAAAGCAACAGGATAAGTTGCCAGCGGAAGATTGCAGGTGCGGACCCGGAGTTCACTCATCAGGCCATAGAGGAGCGCCCGCGCCGCGGGATAGTCGTCCAACAGGATCGCAGCGTCGACAGCATCAGCAATTTCGAGGATGGCATCGATATCCTCCGGCGCCGTGTCGAAGACCACGACCTCCTGGCTGACAGGTATAAGAGCGTTCTCGGGGTTGCGGGCGAGCTGAACATTGATCTTTCCCGACGCGCGCTCGATGGCCGAAAGAGCTTCGCTGATCGTATTCGCATTGATCGCATCGATTGCCCTCTGCGTTTCTTCAATGGCAGCGATGCCCTATGAAATGCCGCTGTTGTGCGGTTTCCTTACTGCGGAATGCTATGGAGAGAGACTGCTGATCACAATTCCTCGTGAGTGTGAACCAACGATCCCGTAATCGATGTAAGACTCGATCCAGCGGTGGGAGAATCCCGATCTACGACTTTAGCTCAGGTGGAGTTCGCAACTACACGGCAGTTTTTTCTTCGGCGGAAAGCAGTAGAAACCACTCTGACGCCGAAACTGACCTTTCCTACACATCCTGTTGGAATATCAACCGATGCTCATGAGGAATTGCTACTGGCTAAGTGCGCTTCTAGCATCCCGAGTAACGGCTAGTTTACTCACGCCACTGGCTATGTAGGGAATTTTTTCTACACGAGTGGCTGGAAAAGAAAGAAGGATGCAGGTGAAAAAGATCACGCATGTGTCTCAACGGCTCGCGCTAGCTTTAGTGTCGGTATTAGGACTCTTCTCAATGACGATCGACAGCCAGGCTCAAGACATTCATCAGTTCACGTTTCACGTTAGCGCAGGAGTGTCACCTTTGGTTGGAGATATCAGTAAACGCCTGGGACAATGGGTGGCACATTACGGTGGGCGGTGGATACAAGTTCACGCCGCATTTCGATACCACGCTTGACTACACCTTCAACGGCTTTGGTGTAAGCAGGGGAGTCCTCAACGAAGCGCAAGTGCCCGACGGCGATGCGCACGTTTGGTCGATCACGGTGAATCCCAAGCTGCGGCTGAATCCCAGCGGCAAGGTGGACCCTTATATAGTGGGCGGCGTCGGATATTATCGCCGCCAGTTCACTTTACCAAGCCGGCCCTGGTGGATGTGTTCATCTTCGATCCATTTTTTTGGTGTGTTCTTCAACACTCTGGTCCCAGCGAATCAGGTAATCGGTGAAATCACGAATAGTGGAGCCGGGGGAAGTTTGGGTGCGGGGTTCGACATGGGAATTGGCAATACCGGCCTGAAATTCTTTTCTGAGGCACGGTATCACTACGCCGACACGGGCCGGATTCCAACGCGAATGGTGCCCGTAACCTTCGGCATCCGATGGTGAGATTGCCAATTGAAAGGGACAGCCCACAAAAGTTTGCACGTCGCGCCACGCGTGAAGACTTCTGTGCCTCAATCAACTTGCAAGCCATACTTTGAGCTCAGGCAGGTATCGAAGGCGTTCGGATCGAATACCGTCCTCGAAAGAGTAAGCTTTGCTGTCTTGCCCGGACAAACGGTATGCATCCTGGGCCGCAGTGGAGCCGGCAAATCAGTTTCGTTGCGACTCTTTATGGGCTTTCTCAAGCCGGACTCTGGCCGCGTGATCGCCGGTTGCGAAGACATCACCGATCTCTCAGAAGAGGAACTGGATCGCATTCACAAGAAGGTGACAATGGTCTTCCAAAGCGAGCCTTGTTCGACTCCCTTTCGGTGTGGGAAAACGTGGCTTTTCCTCTACGTGAGCGCGAAAACCTTGATGAGGAAGAGATCGATCGCAGGGTGGATAGGTTACGATGGTGGGAGCTATACATATACGCGATCTCCTGCCTTCCGAAGTCTCTACCGGCTTGAAGCGGTCGGTGGCGATCGCCAGGGCGCTGGCGGCGAATCCGGAAGCCGTGCTCTACGACGAGCCTACCACGATGGTGGACCCGATCATGGCGCGCCGGCTCGGAGATCTGATAGTCACACTCAAAACGCAACTCAAGCTGACCAGCCTGGTGGTCACGCATGAGATGCGTCTGGCTGAAAAACTCGCTGATCACATTATTTTTCTGGATCGAGCCAGGGTCATCTTCTCTGGAACGGTCGCGGAAATGGAGCGCTCCTCCGAACCGGTTGTGCGGAACTTTTTGGAACTAGACCGCTTCGATATGCGAGCACTGCTCAGCAGGAAAGAACCCGACTACAGGATCGTAGCCTGATCGTGACTGATGGTGACTCTTATGTTTGAAGCGCCTGAATTTAGAAGAGTGTGTCGCGCCTGCGGCAGGAGTAATGATGTGGATGCGAAGCGTTGCGACGCTTGCGGGGCCGTTCTCGCGGCCTCGGCAGAACAGTCCAGCACCCGCTTTGTTGATGATGATCCGGCACTGCGATACTTGATCCGATCAATCGTACCGAACTGGACCGATTCGTGCGGCTGGACGAGGCCGAACTCGCATGCGGACTCCTGCGTTCCAATGACATCGCGTGCGAGGTGAGCAGTATGGTGCTCCCCGGCCTCCCGGCGGAGTTGATCCTCTGGGTGAACAATCGCGATGCTGAATTGGCTTGGGCGCTACTGGCAGATACGGAACGAGAAGCGTCTCGAAGAGATAACGACGCTGCCTGAGAGGCGCTGGACAGAGTTCCCGAAAACTTTCTAAGTCAGCCTGCGGCCTTTCATTTGAAGGTCTGCCTTTCGGGCATTTCTCGGGCGTCTTCTGACGCTGCCAGGCGGCCGGTCCGCTGCATGGTCGAGCAGTCATATTCGTACGCAACTCCACAGATGAGGCAAACCTGGTAGTCCTGGCCATGCAATCCCGCATGCGGCCAGGAGAAGCGATGCCGGCAGCACATTTCGAAAAACCGCTTGAGCAATGGATTCGTCATCTTGTATTAGGGCGATGTCGCCAATGTATTCTCACCTTACTCCAAAACGCTCCAAAACTAGTCCTACTTTCTAGTTCATTCGCCGCAGGAGGATGGCCAGTACCTGGTCTCATTACCTAGTTACTGAAGGAGGGTAACAGTGCACTGCCCAATTGACAGCGCGAGGAAGAACTACAGAGCGCACATTATTAGCGACGCTTGCGCTACCTTAGTGGTGCGGAGGTCGAGACAGTAAGTGGATCGACCCGGCGCGCGCTCTTCCGAAAGAGGGATGCCTATGCACAATGCGAATGTGGTCGACCCATCGCGGCGTAGCTCGAGGTTGCCAGTTACGGTTCCAATTCTCGTTACCAGCCTGGAGCCAGGCGCGGATTTTTCCGAAGTGTGCGAGACCTTGGTTGTCAGCGCGCATGGTTGCGCGATTCGGTCTCCCATGCGGCTGGAAGCCGGCATTCCAGTGCACTTTGAGAGAAAGGGAGGGCGCGAAACCATAGCTCATGTCGTGGACTGCCAACCGATCGGCTCTGGTCAACAGGGCTGGATGCTGGCGGCACAGCTGGATCGACCAGAAAACTTCTGGGGATTGAAACCTTGTCCGCAGGATTGGATGCAGTTGCCGGAGGTGCCCCAACAGCAAGTCCCAGGGAAAGTGGCGGTCAGGAATACGACAGAAAATCGCCGGGGCGAGAATCTGGTTGTTCGTTCACGGAAAACTACCCCCGACAAAATTCAACATCAACTTACTGATATCGATGTGAGGGTGATAGTTGCCGAGGTTACTCAGTCATTGCAGGCTGAAGTGATAGAGCTCAAGCAAAAGCTTGGACGAGCAGAGCCAAAACGCAGT
Source organism: Acidobacteriales bacterium 13_1_40CM_3_55_5 (assembly GCA_001918935.1). GTDB lineage: Bacteria > Acidobacteriota > Terriglobia > Terriglobales > Acidobacteriaceae > 40CM-3-55-5. The sequence continues at coordinate 4,553 of MNGW01000049.1, forward strand.
CAATTTGACATATCACTTACACATATTCCTCCGGAGGTTGAGGATAAGCTATGGACACGCCTGCGAGAGGACATCGGGACGCAAGCTTTGCAGCAAGCACGCCAGCAGTCCGAGCAGGTACTTGAGGCGGCGAAAGAGGCGATCGGAAAAAAGATACGTGAAGCGCAGAATGAATTCCGTGAGCAAGTGGCGGAAGAGCTGCAAGGAGTTGAGCAGCGGGCGCAGGGTCTCTCAGAGGAAGTCGCCGGTGCGGTGCAACAACATGTGAATTCTGGAGCCGAGCGATTTCAGCAGCAAGCCTTGGAAGCGGGAATCCGCCTGGAGCGGCGGAGCGAGGAGTTCTTGCGAGATCTACAGCAGCGCCTCGGTGAGGAGAATGAGGCGCAGCGCCGGGAAATGCAGAAAGCGCAGGCGGCGGTTGCGTCAGAATCGTCACGGCTGCAGTCGCAAACCACCGATCTTGGCAGCCGCATAGCGGAGTTGGACAAATCCGCCCGCCAACTTGAGTCAGAGCTGGAGAACCGCCTGGTGCGGCTGGGCACCGACATAATCTCCGGCGCCCGTACCCAACTGCAGAGCGCGGTGGACGTGGTTCTCAAAGAGCTCAGCACACGCAATGCGAAGGAGCTTGGAAATCAACTCGACGAGGCCTGTGAGCGGCTAAAGAATGCCCAGAAACAAATCGAAGCCTCGGTTTCCGAGTTGGTAAAGACCCGGGTCGCCGACACTCTGGTCTCCTTCGGACAGACTATGGAAGAGCTGGCGCAGGATTCCGTGGAACGTTGGCGAAAGGCGCTCGCCAGAGATCTGAATTCGGTGACCAACATCCTTGGCGGGCAATTGCGATTGGAAGGCGGTCCCGATAGTAATGAAAAATAATAACCGCGATGGTGACGTATCAAGGCGTGAGACGAGAGCCTCATAGTCGACTTCGGTTATCTTCCAACGGCCCGTTCGCACGGCCGCGCAACGGTATGTCAGTAACCGGTTCCAGGAAGTGGAAGGAGGTGCGGGCTGCCTGATGCAGTATCAACAACGGTGATTCTGCCCTGCTTGATTCCGATTGATGTCGGATTGAAGCTGACCTTGATATAGCAAAACGCACCCGCAGCAAGGGTCACACCACAGGTGTTATTTTGTTTGAAGTTTGCGGACGATTGAATGCTGCTCATAGACAATCCCGTACCAGTGCCGTTGAGTAGGCTAATTTTCTGAGCCGCGCTGCTGGTGCCCACCTTTTGCTGACCGAACCTCCCGACCGGAACTCCGAAAACCAAACCTGCGCTCCGGACAACCCCGATTAAGCCAAATGGTACATGGGACTGACTCTTATAGTTTCCGGGCAAATCACGCTAAGTGGTCCCGGTGCTGCCTGACAACAATCAGCACAGGGCTGAAGTGACCACTGAACCCGGGCTGATCCGCGGCATCGGCTTTAAGGTTTCAGAAGTGACTTCCCGTAGCCAACAGGAATGGCGAAATTCGATCCGCCGAACTCACGCACCATGGCGAAGTTAATTCCGATAACTTTGCCCTCGTTATTGAAGAGCGGACCGCCGGAGCCGCCCGAAGTGGTTTGGGCATCATAGACAATCTTGTCAGTCAGCACTTCGCCGATGTGCCCTTGAGTGATGACAGGCCTAATCAGGTTGCGGCGGGCGAGTTCATCCATCACCTGCTTCGGATCACCTTTGGTTGCAGTCGCGATGGACTGGAGCGTCTCTGCGCCCGCCCGAGCCAGAATTGCATTGAGGGCAGTAGGATATCCAAGTAGCACGACGGGGCCCCCGCTGATGGCTGAACGGCGGCCCTCGGCAAGGGCTACCTGTTTGATTCCCAGCCCTGAAATATTTCCTTTCACGATAGCGACGTCCGCGGCAGAGGAAATCCTCTCGGTGTTGATGGCAATGCCGTGTGGAATGCCGGGGAAATATGCTGCCATCTCAGCAATCACCGGCTCAAGACCTTGATCGAGCATCTCCTTCAACTCATCATTCTGCCACCAAGGCTCGGCCACGTGATGATTGGTGAGGATTTGTCCGCTGGCAGAGGCGAGAAACCCAGTACCAAAAACATCCAGATGTACTTCCGGACCGCTCCCGGTAAGGCTCATGAGTGGGTTGTTGTGTTCGTCGGTCGTTGGCTCGCCACTGCTCGTTATCGCCGCGTAGTGCAATCTCAATCCGGTGCGACTGGATAATCGTCTGGGCAACCTTGCCCTCGGTCTCGAGTTTCTGAAGGCGGCTTTCTACTGCGGCTAGCTGCTTCCGCAAAACAGAAGCGTCTTCCGTTTTGCTGATCGCAATTTGCGATTTCAGGGCTTCGCTCTTCTTCTGAAGTTGGAGCTTTTGTGAATCGCTCGCCAGGGATGGACCGCGTTCTCCGTCTTCAAGGGCTCGACGCGAGCGTTCCATCAACTGTTGTTGCGTCAGCATGCCGTTCTGCAATCGAGTGATTGCAGCATAGACTCGGGTATTCTGCCCCTGGGTGCGACG
>MNGW01000049.1:7069-8550 GCA_001918935.1 Acidobacteriales bacterium 13_1_40CM_3_55_5
TCCGCCGTTCTTCGTTGACTGCTGTCACCACCTGCTGGGTAGCATTTCGATTTTCCTCGGCAAGGCGCAGCCGCTCTCGAAACTCGTCCGCGATGTATTTGTTCTGAAGTTGGGAACGTACCCGTGCCAGCAATTCGTGTGAGTCAAAGGGCAATGACAGCACATCGTCAGCTCCGAGATCCAGGCCCCGAGTGCGCTCGGCTGATCCTCGCGGAGACAGCATCACAACGCGTATGTCATGAGTCTGCTTGGAACCCTTGATTTCGGAAAGAAGATCACAGCAATCGAGTTGTGGCGGGTCAGCACCCAGGACAACTACGTCGGGATCGAAGGCGAGGACTGCCTTCATTCCTTCCCGATGGTCGGTTGAGACCTCAAATCCCGCATCGCTCAGCACTGTGACGATGTTGTCTCTGAGACTATCGTCGGACTCCACCACCAGCAATTTCCCTGCTTTAGAGTTCATAACACACTGTTTCTTAGGATGGCGCCGGACCGCTGAAGGATTCAGTTTGGCTTCCTCGGCCCTATTGGGAGAGCCTCGGAACCGTAGCCTTAATTATCACTGGCCCCTTTGCGATGCTGAAACAGTTCATGGATTGCAGGGAATTGAGGGTTACCAACTTGTGCCAGGTTAACTTCAAGCTGCCCCCGTGGCACTTCGTCGATTGTGCCTAGGCGCAATACCGACGATTCCTTTGAATGCGTTGCTGAAAGCGGCGTCGGAATCGTAGCCAACGGATTTTGCAAGTTCGAACAGCTTCTTATCACCTCCATTACCAACTTCGGAAGTGTTTATTTCTCCTCGAGCACGGATAAAATATTGCCTGCCGGATCTTTGAACCACGCTATGGCCGGTCCGCCACCGCGGAAGATGCCTTTCTTGTCCGTTTTGAGGTTGGTTTCGTCGTAGATCTCAGATCTCAAAACGCACGCCGCGCTTGGAGAGCTCGTCCACGGCTTTCTCCACTTTGTCCACCGGGAAATTGAGAATGGTGAAGGTTGCCGGAGAATGCCGTTAGATTCGGAGACTTCCAGCCCGAGTGTTTGTCCATAGAACTTCTTTGCCTTTTGGATGTCGTTTACCGAAAAACTCCTGAATGCACAACTTTCTCTTAACATGCATTTGCTCCTGAACTAAATGTGAGCCCGCGCCACAAAGCGAGCTCTGGAAGTTGGCTCAGAGCAAGTCTCTGAAACTTGCAGGCATGGCCTTGAGCCTGGCAGATCCGCCCAGCCTTGTTGCGGCTATATCTTCTTGAGCCACGGTTGATGGGGTCTCGCCCGACCGTCATCATCCCATTTGACGACCGCGTCATCTTCGTTAGCTTGTTCAACCGTGCCGAATTCTCCAGTGGGCTTTCCGAAGCCGCCCAATCCCTCCACGCGATCTCCGGGATTCAGTTCCTGGTCGGTGGCAGCAGGGTCGGACAGCGATGGCTTCTTGGCACGATCCGAGTCAGGAGCTGCCCCTGGGTGTG
>MNGW01000064.1 GCA_001918935.1 Acidobacteriales bacterium 13_1_40CM_3_55_5
CCCGAGTGGCTCACCTTACTCCACGCCGGTGGCGGGATCCTTTGGGCGTGACCTCCCATTCCTAGTGAACGTACTGAACGTCGGCAAGTCACAGGTAGCCGAGAACCTGTTCAACGGGAATGAGACATGGCGGCGCGGTTCATGAGCCACGCTCAACGCCTGCAAAAGCCTCTCACTTTCATGCTGGTTGACGTAGACCGATTCAGAGAGGTGAATACCCGTTTCGGACACCTCGCGGGTGATGTGGTATCAGCTGAGATCGCCTCCCTGCTCAAGCGGGCGATGCGTGGTTCGGATGCCGTCATTCGATACGGAGGTGATGAGTTTTTGGTCATCCTGGCCGATGCGTCCCAGGCTGACGCGAAGATTGTGGTGGACCGGGCTCAAGGTTGTCTGCGAGATTGGAATCAGGGTGGACATCTCAAGGGCTTCGAGGTGAGTTTGAGTATCGGTGTCGCGGAATGGACAAAGGGAGTAACGCTGGATGAAGTCCTAGACGCGGCTGATCGGGAGATGTACGCATCGAAACGCGCCGCCAAGCTTGTGAGTCGGGAAGGACAGCCCGGAATCCGCGCCAGAGTGAAAGCCGCTTCTACGACAGCTCCTTACTGAGTGTCGACCACCCACAAGAAGGAGTCGGTTGATTTCCCAAGAGTAGATCTGACCGGATCGACCACAATCCAAATTCAAGTTGGCTTGTAGGAAGTTTGCGGGGTATCTGCGTCATCACTGCCGATTAGATCTCGAATGAGGTCCAGCTCTCGGGCGCCAATTTGCGTGAACTGAACTCCGATGCGTTGTCGATCATCGACTCGCGCAACCACACCGTTGGCATCAATTCTCAAGTCCCGCCCAGGAAGCCGGAACGACAACCGGACCTTGGCGCCTACGGGTAAAGAACGGCCCATTTCGAAAAGAATTCCTCCCTGGCTGATATTGGAACTTGTTCCCTGGAAAGTTTGGTCTTCAACGCGGCAGGTAACGGCTGTCTGGAGTGGAACCCGTACAAAGTGGCGGCGATTTTCAAACATCGTGCCGCGGGCAGCCTTAAACAAGTTAGTGAGCCTTTGCCTATCCACAGGCTTTTGCAGGAAGAACGTAGTTCCCGCAGCAAAGGCCTTCTCCATGGTTTTAACGTCATCTTCTCCGGTAACGACCACGATGGGTGCGGACTTGTTCCAGGAGGACTTCCGAATTCGTCGAGTGAGTTCGAAACCATCCACCTTGGGCATCTGAAGATCCAGGAAAATGCCGTCAAACCTCTCCTGATTGACCAAAGCTGAGGCCGCTTCGCTATCACTGACGGCGCGTACCTCTGCCTTAAGAGAAGCGAGAACCTCGCCCATAAGTTCCAGAGTGGGCGCGTCGTCTTCGACTATCAGTACCTTCAGAGCCACGACAAATTTCTCCTTGCCGAAAAAGGACCTGATGCGGGCCGGACAGTTAGCAGATTATCGTTTTTTGCAGCCTGATTTCGTTTCTAAGTGCCTCGTAACATTACCTTAGTACTTCTTCTCCCTATCACAACAGTTGAGTTAATCGTCCTTATTGACGAGGATGGAATGACATATGGCAGGCAAAATCTTGGTCGTCGACGATGACGCGGCTAACCGTGAGCTGCTGCAGGAAACCCTTATCGCTGAAGGAATGGAAGTCGTTACTGCGCCCGATGGTCGCAGTTCTCTTGAGGAGTTCGCGCGACTCAAACCGGACTTAGTATTGCTCGACGTGAACATGCCTTTTCTGGATGGCTTCGAAGTATGCCGACGGTTGAAAAGCAATCCCGAGACACGGCTTACACCTGTGGTATTAGTTACGGGACTTACAGGCCGCGAAGATCGAGTGCGCGGAATCAAGTCCGGAGCAGATGGCTTCCTAAGCAAACCAGTTGATCAGAGCGAACTTTTGGCGCACGTCCGTTCCCTTTTGAGCCTGAAGGCTCATACCGACGAATTGGAACGGGCAGAATTGGTTTTATTCGCTTTGGCCCGCTGCATCGAAGGCAAGGATCCCAATACTGAAGGACATTGCGAACGGCTGTCCGGATACTCGGTTCAATTAGGCAAGGAAATTGGGTTGCCTGACGATCAACTCGTCGCTCTGCGCCGAGCCGGAATTGTTCACGATATTGGCAAGGTGGCTGTGCCGGAGACCATTTTGCTCAAACCAGGGCGCTTGACGCCTGAAGAATTCCTAGTCGTGCAGCATCATCCTGTGTTGGGAGAACGCATCTGTGCTCCACTCAAATCCTTTCGTTTAGTGCTACCCATTATTCGTCATCACCATGAAAAGCTGGATGGCTCCGGCTATCCCGACGGATTGAAAGGCGAAGAGATCTCCTTGACTGCCCGGGTTCTGCAAATCGTAGATGTGTACGATGCTCTGACTACGGACCGGCCATACAAAAGCGCTTTTGCATCCGTGAAAGCATTGGAAATCATGGAAGACGAAGTTAACAAGGGATGGTGGGATTCTCGCATTTTTGGTGAGTTCAAGCGTCTGGTTGCAAGTGGTGAATGGGCGGATCAGACGCGGAGCGCGGCTGCAGGCCAGTAGCATCTGCAAAAGCAAAACAAGCTCAATGAAAATACGTTCCAAACTCGCAAACTGGATGTCGAAAAGCCGGCCACGCCTCTATCTTCTGATTGTGCTTTTGATGCTTCTGCCAATTCCGTTTTTTGCATATTCCGTAACCCGGGTGCTGAGACAACAAACCGAAAAGCAGGCGATTACCGAGAGCACACAGATAGCGCGGGTGTCGGCGGTTTTAATTGAACAACACTTCAGCCAGAGCACCGCGTTTTTAGAAGCCTTTGCTACCCGCCAGGTGTTCCGTCATGCCTGGATGGAACACAATCGCAAGGAAGTTACCCGGCACTTGGAACAAGCAGTCGCCCTGCGGCCGGATTTCGTATTCTTCAGTGTGTACGACCTCGATGGCACGATGCGCGAGATCTACCCCGCCCAGCCAACCGTCGTCAATAAGAATTTCGCCTACCGTGACTGGTACAAAGGCGTAACTGGCCAGTGGAAACCGTATGTTTCAGAAGTATATGAAACGGCTACGACCCCTCACCAGTTAGTGGTAGCCATCGCGGTTCCTATCAGAGACAACGCCGGCAACCCCATCGGAATCCTGATAGCCCCATATGCTTTGAATACCATCAACCGGTGGCTAGGAGAGACCAAACTTGAAGGCGCTTGGACAATTTCTCTGCTGGATCAGAAAGGACACTTATCGCCCTCGCAGAATGAGGCGTACGCTTCCGCACTGATCGACCTTAGCGAGTATGAACCGGTAAAGCTGGTGCGGTCTGGGCGAGCCGGCAATGGAATATTTGCGCGCAATGACAAGCTTGTTTTTACTCATTACGAGCCGGTAACCGAGTATGGCTGGGGAATTCTGCTTGAACAACCGTCGGCAACGCTCCAGCAGGGTGTTTGGGCCGTAGGCCGTCGGGTGTGGCTGCTAGGTGCGCTGTTTCTGATAGTCGGTTTGGGGATCAGCATATTCATGGGTTCGCTCTATGCAGGGTTGGAAACCGGAAACCGATTTATCGACCTATCCATCGACATGTTCTGCATCGCTGGTTTTGACGGGTTTTTCAAGAGTTTGAATCCGGTGTGGGAAAAGGTGTTGGGCTTCACCATCGAAGAACTGAAGGCGAAGCCTTACGTTAATTTCATACATCCCGAAGATTTGCAGGCAACGGCCGGCGAAGCTCAGCGACTTCAAATCGGGGAGGTTACCTTCGCATTTGAAAACCGCTACTTATGCAAAGACGGTTCTTACAAATGGCTGTTGTGGAATGCCGTTTCAGTGCCCGATCAAAAATTGATCTACGCGGTAGCGCATGACATCACAGAGAGTAAAAGAGCGGTACAGCAGATCGAGCAACAGAACCGCGAACTAGAACTACGAAACCAGGAAGTCGAACGTGCAACCCAAATGAAGAGCAAGTTCCTGGCAAGCATGAGCCACGAACTGCGCACTCCGCTCAACGCGATTGTAGGTTTTTCCGGACTGCTGGCTGAACAAACGGCGGGCACCTTGAATGAAAAACAGCAACGCTTTATCAACCACATCAAACAGGGTGCCGATCATCTATTGCAATTGATCAATGACATCCTGGATCTTTCGAAAATCGAGTCGGGGCTGCTTGAGATGCGATGTGAGAACTTCAGGGTCGCATCGGCGATGCCGGAAGTACTGTCCATCGTACGACCTCTGGCCATGACCAAGAAAATCGACATAGAACAATCACTGCCCGACCTCTGGATCTATGCAGACCGGATACGTTTCAAGCAAATTCTCTACAACCTGCTGAGTAACGCGCTGAAGTTCACACCAGAGGGCGGCAAAGTACGAGTTGATTGTGCCAGTCGAAACGCTTTCGTGCATTTCGGCGTCAGTGATACAGGCGTGGGTATTCGCCTGGAAGATCAGCAGCTGATTTTCGAGGAATTCCGCCAAGTGGGCGAGACGACACGGGGCGTGAAAGAAGGAACCGGCCTGGGGCTAGCTATCACGAAGCGCCTGGTAGAACAGCAGGGCGGAACAATTAATGTGGAAAGTGAATTGGGCAAAGGCACAAGGTTCAGCTTCACCCTACCGGAAGGAAAGGGTATTCCAAAAGCGACTGAAGCTAGCATTCAGGTAGATATTCAAGATGCAGAATCCATCAGTGGAAGGCCTTTAATTCTGGTGGTGGATGATGAATTGTCTGCGCGCGAGCTCCTGGCCAGCTACCTGGAGCCTGCGGGCTACCGCATCGAAATGGCGAGCGCAGGTACCGAGGCAATAGTTAAATCTCGAGAGTTGCATCCAGACGCCATCACGTTGGATATACAAATGCCTGGCAGAAGCGCCTTCGAAACCATCTTCGAACTGAAAAACACACCGGCAACGGCGGATATTCCTGTGATCGTGGTTTCCGTGGTGGATCAGAAAAGGATGGGACTGGCTTTAGGAGCGGTGGAATATCTGGTGAAGCCGGTGAATAAAAACATTTTTCTGGAAGCGATCCACCAACATGTGCATCCCGGGAAGGGCGTCGCTAAGAATATTCTGCTAGTCGACGATGATCCTAAAACCCTCGATCTGGTAAGCAATATTCTGCGTGCGGCAGGCTACTGTCCGCACGCTGTTACCAGCGGAAAGGCGGCACTCCAGCGACTTTCAGAAGTTCACATGGACGCGATTGTACTGGATTTGGCGATGCCCGAAATGGATGGTTTCGAGGTGTTGCGCAGGATTAAAGAACGACCGACATTGGCTAACATCCCGGTTCTTGTACTTACGGGTAAAGACCTGACCGAATCCGAAATCGCGCTGCTCAAAAACCTGGCGAAGGCGTTGGTGCGGAAGAATGATTCGTGGAAGACGGACCTACTGGCGCAAATTCGGAACGTAGTAGGGACTTCAAGACTAGCCAAGTCCGCAGGACAATCATGAGTAAGATTCTCGTGGCAGAAGATAACCTCCCCAATCGGGAGTTGATGCGAGAGATTTTAGAGAGTCGCGGACACGAAGTGATTGAAGCTTGTGATGGGCAAGAGGCTCTGGACAAGCTGGAACAGACTTCTCCCGATTTAGTTCTGTTAGATATTCAAATGCCGGTACTGGATGGGTATGCAGTGCTGAAAAGGATACGAAGCAATGCTCGTTTCGCTTCGCTTCGCGTACTGGCCGTTACCGCCTTCGCCATGCAGGGAAACCGGGAACAGGTTCTGGCTGCTGGATTTGACGGCTACCTATCGAAGCCGATCGATATATCCCTCTTGACGAAGGAGCTACAAGGATTTCTGGAGTAGGAGCGGTTTGTAATGTGAGTCTCCCAAGTTTCTTTCATCATCACAATGGGGGATACTTTCACCGAAGAAATTTGGATGGCAAAGAGGTGGAGCCTGTGCAGAGTGAAGAACACTATCGTAATGAGGAGTACTCGGAGCTCGCGGCGGCCTAGCTTGGATTCACGTTCGGCCAGGTCCTGAATGATTGTGATTGCGGAAAGTGAGATGAGGCGTCCACCCGCTCGCAATTACCGTAATAGCTGCGCGATTTGCTTTGACAACGAGACCATATCGACGGGTTTAGTGAGATAGCCATCGAAGCCGGCTTCTAACACTTTTTCTCGGTCTCCCTGCATTGCATAAGCTGTCAGCGCCAACACTTTCAAAGTAGCGAGCCCGGAGTTTTCCGCACCTCGCGGACAACAGCATACCCGTCCAAGACAGGCATCTAAATGTAGCAAAACCAAGTCAGGCAGATTCTCCTCCAGTTTGTCCAACGCCTGTCGGCCGTCGCCTGCATCAATTACTTCATGTCCGCAAGCTTCCAGAATTTCACGAATTAGCTCGCGATTAGGGAGATTGTCCTCTGCCACCAGAATCTTACTCATGACTGTACCGCGGCCCTAGCCAACTTCGATTGACCTAACGCCTTGCGAACCTCGGCCAATAGATCGGTCTTCCAGCTGCCATCTTTTCGAAACAACGCGCAGGTCTCACGCTGCAAAAGTTTCATCTCTTCATTGGTCAGGTCTTTCGCGGTAACTACAAAAACAGGAATAACTCCAAGCGCCGGGTTCTCTTTTATCTTGCTCAGGACCTCAAAGCCGTCCATTTCGGGCATCACCAGGTCCAGCAAGATTGCATCCATGTGAACTTCGGAGAGAAGGAGGAAAGCTTCTTTGCCACTCGACGCAAGATGAGGCGTGTAACCGCTTGAGGACAAGATATCGCTGACGAGATCACGTGTTTCGCGATCATCGTCGACTACAAGGATGTTACTCGACGTTCCTGCCTGTGGCCGCACGTGTTTACGAACCGCCTCGAGAAGAGCAGATTTTTGGACAGGTTTCACCAGATACTCTGCTGCGCCCAGCGTGAACCCCATCTGCTTCTGATCTACTACGGAGACCACGATCACGGGTATGTGTGCAACGTCGGGTGTGTTCTTCAGTTTGAAGAGGGTTTCGAAACCGCTTCCGCCTGGCATCAATATGTCCAACGTTATGGCGCTAGGACGTAATTCACGCGCCTTCTCGATGACCTCTGCACCAGAAGCAGCAGACGCCACATCGTAGCCCTCCGTTTCCAAGTAGCTGGCTAAGAGCTCGCGTGCTGGTGATTCATCATCCACAACCAGAATCAGCGGTTTCCCGTGTTGACCTCGCACATCCGTACCATCGTCGTGGGCTGAAAGAATTGCCGGCTCCAACTGTGGCACAACCCGACCCCTTGGCAAGGTGAAGCTAAAGCAGCTGCCTTTGCCCAGATCGCTGGTGACGCCAATTGTTCCACCTTGACGCTCCACCAATCGCCTGGTGATTGCCAGACCCAGTCCAGTCCCTTCCTTCACTCCACGGGTAGTCTCGCTCGCCTGCCGAAATTCCTCGAAAATCACCTGCTGATCTTCCGGCCGGATACCGACACCGGTATCGGTGACCGAGATACGGACCAGATTGCCATTGATCGCAGACTGAACTCGCACGGCTCCGCCTTCCGGAGTGAACTTCAATGCATTGCTAAAGAGGTTGTACAGGACTTGCTTGAAACGAACGCGATCCGCGTAAACGGAAGTATCCTCTCCTAACTGTTCGATGCGGATGTTCTTTGCCATCGCCAAGGGCCGGATTACCGACAATACTTCCGGCAATGCTTCCGAAACACTGAAACTCTCACATCGAAGTTCGAGCAATCCCGACTCGATCTTCGATAGGTCCAAGATGTCATTGATCAGCTGCAGCAGGTGGCGGGCACCGTTTCGTACGTGTCCTACGAAACGCCCTTGTTTATCGGTCAGAGTTCCTGCCGTGTTCTCTGCCAGGAGATCAGAAAAGCCAATGATCGCATTGAGCGGAGTCCGAAGCTCGTGGCTCATGCTGGCGAGGAACTGGCTTTTTAGTTGAGTCGCGCGTTGTACTTCCCGGTTCTGTAACTCCAGTTCTTTGTTGGCAGAAGCGAGCTGCCCAGTGCGTTCCTGGACATGCTGTTCCAATTCGTCATGGGCCTTTTGCAAAGCTCGTTCACGCTCTTCAATCTGGCTCAGCATTTCATTGAATGCCTGGATCAGGATGCCCGGTTCATCACGATTACCTGTTGCATTTGCCCGAATGGAATAGTTTTTGTCCCGGGAAACGATTCGAGCAATTTCGGCTAAATGTACGATAGGGTTTACCACCGCACGTTGGAACAAAGATGCAGCCAGATGTGCCGCGATTAGACACGCCAGCAGGACCAGAGCCGCGATTCCCGCGTATCGCTTCAGGCGATGGTTCATCTCCTGGAGATCCGAACGGATGTAGACGGTTCCGGCTGGCTCACCCTGGAACACAATCCGTTGGACAACAATGAGTTCTCCGTTTTCAAAACGGTGAAATTCGGCTCGACCCCTGGGAATGGTAGGTACGGTTGGGATTTGCCCTCTGTCATGGCGCCAATATGCGGCGAAGGGTCGGCCATCGAGCTGATAGATACCAGCCGACACGATATTGGGGGCAACTTGCAATGCCGACAGCGTGTTCTCGGCCGATTGCGGGTCACTGAACAGCAAAGCAGAAACACTGTTGGAACCAGTAATCTGAGCCTGAATAGAGAGGTTGTGCACCATTGCCTGACGAAAGGTCACTACGTCGTAAGCCACAAAGGCCGAACAGGCCATCAACAAGGCGGCGCCACTGACCAGGATGTTCATCATGGTCAGTCTTTTAGTAATCGAATAGTTGCGAGCCTTGATCATCCGCTATCAGCCTCCAGGCTGATAATTCCTTTCCACCCGAATGGCTACTTTCAACAATTGCGAACTGAGAGTCAGGCCGGCGCGCTCGGCGCACGTGAGGTTAACCTCGAAGCGCACTTTATTGGAATCCACGACGAACTGGACCATGCCCCCGTGCCGCGAAAACTCTGGCATGTCACTAACTGTTAGGACACTCGTCTTGGAGAGTGCGGTCAGAATCTCTTTGACCCGGCTCTCCTCTGACGAACTGATAAACAGAATGCGACAACTGACCGCATCGCGGTATTTTGCAATACGCTTAATCACGACCTTCTTGCCATTTATGTTTTCGCGAGCAATCGTCGTATCAAACGTTGCGCCGAACGGATCTTGCCCGAGCACGCAGATGGGAAAGGAATCGTCACCGGAGGATGTGACGTTGTCGGGCCATTCCACAAATTTGCCAAGTTTGTATAGGTATGCTGCCTTGACCTCATATTCCGTCGGGGTTGAGTGCTGGGCGTACAAGATTGGCACGGCACTGAGTGCCCAGCCGAAGGCCACGATGACAGCCACGATGCGGAAGACGCGGCATGGGCGGCTGGCGGTTTTCCAGCATGAAATTGTGGGGTTTAAGAAACCCGTGTCGCGGGTATGCGCTCTCATCACCTTTGCCCTATTTGCCACGTTAGCTTTACGTAGGCGCTCCGCCGCATCCCGACAAGACCCCCAAGATCTCCGCCGGACTCGGCATGATGTGGTTGAAACAGGTTCTGTCCCACGACTGACAAGCTCAGAGATCGCATGGCGTTCCAACTGAACTGCACATCCGCCGTTGTGTAGGCTTGTACCCGTTGAGCTGGTAGAGGGCCCACATAGCGAAAGCTCTGGTCAAATTCGAGCTTCTTAGGCAAATCAAACGAAGATTGGATTGAAAACTGGTGACGTGGGCTTGAGCCCTGAATCGAACTCGCCGTCGAGACATCCTGGCTTCCGTTGCTATTGTTCAAGTCGATATTCAAATAGGAATATGAGCCTCTCAAACGCCACCAGCGGGTTGGTGTCCAATCGGGCGCAATCTCGAACCCGCTCGTATTTCCTTGTAGCCCGTTTCGGAAGAACAAGGGGAAGACAGTATGCGCTGGAGGCGGCGAGGTTTCGGAGAATGGCGTACCGGTTTGAATACTCAGTAGATCAGCGTAGTTGTTGTAAAACGCTGCGATATCCAGGTAGAACTTAGGCTTGATCAGGCTGCGATACCCAACCTCGTAGCCGATCAAGGTTTCCGAAGTAAATTTTCGGTCACCTATGATGCGGTAGAAAGTTAATGGATTGGACATAAACAAGCCGGTAATTTGGAGGTCTTCCTCGACCCGTGAAGGGGTGCGAACAGCTCTGGTGACGGCGCCCCAAAAGGTTTGCCGCGGAGTGGGTGTCCACAGGACACGTGCGCTTGGCTGGGCCTCGAAACCAGAGTAATTATTGTGCAGGAACTTAGATCCGACTGTTATTGATAGCCGATTTGGAACGATCGGGATTTCATCTTGAATAAATGCGTTATATAGCTTGTCCGTGTGGTGATCCGGCGTGAATGCGACCGTCGGAACTACCTGGGTAGCATTGCCGGAGCTGATGCGGGTTCCAAGACCCCACAAAAATTCCTGCCCCCACGACAGTTTCAGATGGTGGACGAAATCGATGTCAAACGTATCGCGAGACTCGGCAAAATTAGCCTGGGTTCGATTTGTACGGTCGTAATAGGTCTGAAGTTGAATGTTAGACCGATTACTGAACACACGCTTCCAACGACCCATCAGATTGCCACCGGCCAGTTCGGCGTTCTGTTCCACATTGGTCGTGTATGGCTGCGAGTAACTTGTGATCTGCAGCCTCTGTCCGGCCTCACCTCTATAAAGGTCACCTTGAAGCGTGAATGTATCGCGATCGTTTGAATCCAGATCAGCCCGAAATCCAGTCTGGCCCATCCGCCAATCATCAAATTGTCTTCCGTCGGAATGAAACTCGGGGCCGCGGGTGAAAGCTTTTCCATAAACCCGGTAATTAAAGTTGTGGCCGTTCCCGGATCCGTAACGAAAATTGACAAATCCTTGATCGAGATTTCCGCCCCCGGTAGACAGCAGCGTCCCATAAGTCTCTTTGGTATTTTTGGTAATGATGTTTATAACGGCATTGACAGCGTTTGCTCCCCAGATGGTGCCTCCGGGTCCTCGGATGACTTCAATGCGCTCAATATCCTCGAGCAATGTGTCTTGAACCTGCCAGTACACTCCGGCGAAGAGCGGCGTGTAAACGGTCCGACCATCGATTAGCACGAGGACAGATCGAGACAGGGCGCTTCCGAATCCTCGTACACCAAGCGACCATGTATTCGAGTCGACTCTTGCAACTTCGACTCCGGGTGCCAGACGAAGCGCCTCCGGGATGCTCGTGGCGCCAGATCGGCGAATATCTTCCTGGGTAATCACATAGATCGCGGCCGGAGTTTGACTGGCCTTCACCGGCTCTTTGGAGGCGGTCGTAACCTCGATTTCCCCGAGATCTTCCAAACTTATTTGGGTGAGAGGAACTTCTGGTTTCGGATTGTCATTTCCTCGACTCTGCTTTACCAAGACGGCCAGCAGAAACAAGAGCAGGAGGATCTTTGTGACTGGGAATGTGAACGTTCCCGCGCCGGCATGGGCGAGGCCGGAGCTGGAACTGTATGACGAAGTGTTCATGAGCTGTATGCCCTCAATAGCTATGGTGCTTGATAGTCAAAGAGGAACTCAATCGTTATGGGAGTGGAGTGGGTACGGAAGTAATACAGTAGTTACTCTACAATCTGGTCTGCAACGATAATCCAGAACGTTTAATGAAGTAATTAATAGTGGACTTACTAAGCCATGACTATACATATCTCAATATCACCACCTACCTATATGAGGGGCAGTGATTTGTATATTGTGTTAAACGAAGGTAACTTTCGCATCATTTGTCCATCGGGTAAATTTCGGTGATGACCGACCAGCCATGGCGACAAAAGCAAATGGTCTTGATCGTGGATGACGATCTAGCTTCGCGTGAACTGTTGGCGAATTATTTGGAGCCTGAAGGGTACGCTGTTGTGTTGGCCTCGTCGGGAACTGAGGCTATTGAGGAGGCACGCCGGTCCTTACCCGATCTAATCGTGACGGACGTGCTGATGCCCGGCCCGGGTGGTCTCCAAACGTTGTTTGTCTTAAAGAACACACCAGAAACTTCAGAAATACCTGCCATCGTAGTCTCGGGGATCAATCCCAGAATCCTCGGCCTCATGCCAGCTGCTGCCTACCTGCAAAAGCCGGTTGAAAAGCGGAAGTTCGTTCAGACTGTCCGCAACTGCCTTAACGCTGCTCTTCACAAATCGATTTGACGGAGAGGCTCAGGTTTGGAAGAGCGACGTCATCAGAATATCGACGATGTTTGTTCTCAGGTCCATAGCCTTAATGCGGCTAGGCCCCCTGGGTTGCTGCTCGACGGCGCGGCGTTTGTCCGCACTGAACAGTCATTAACATTTGTGTGGCGGTCGCTTCGTCGACCGGACGGGAAAAAAAGTAACCCTGAGCATACTCACAATCCAGCTTTAGAAGTTCATTTACTTCTTCCAAGGTCTCGGTTCCTTCCGCCACAACCCTCAATCCCAGACTGTGAGCCAGGGCAATAATAGTGCGAACAATCGCCCGATTATCGGCATCGGTGTCCATGCTGGAAACGAATGTGCGATCGATTTTCAGCGTATTGACAGAGAATTGCCTTAAACGACTTAGTGAAGAATACCCTGTACCGAAATCGTCGATGCTCAAATGCAAGCCCAAAGCTTTCGCCTTTTGAAGCACGCCTTCGGGTTTTCCTTTATCGCACATCGCGATTGTTTCGACAATTTCCAAGTGTAAAGTCGATGGTGGGAGACCGGTTTGTTCGAGAGCCGAGCTTATCTCCGATATCAATCCCGGATGTGCGAACTCACGAGCAGTAACGTTGAGGCTCAGTGTCAGGGGTGGATCAGATGGGAATTCCGCGTGCCACGATCGCATCTTTTTGCATGCCTCAAGTCGCAGCCAGCGATTCATTGGAAGGATCATGCCACTTTCCTCCGCGACTGAAATAAACTCTGCCGGCGGCACCAAACCAACGTCCGGCTTCTGCCAACGTACCAACGCTTCGAAACCGGCGATCCTCTTATCGGAGAGGCGCACAACCGGCTGATAGTGCACTCGAAACTCGTTGCAGTCGATCGCTTTCCGCAACTCGGTTTCCAACTTTAGTCGTTTGACGGCATCGGCATGCATGGCGGTATCGAACACTTCGCAACGAGCCTTGCCTAGAGTCTTCGCTCGGTACATCGCCAAGTCTGCATCGCGAAGCAAGTCTTCCGCGCTGTTGTGTGGACTAGTGCTCAACGCAATCCCCACGCTGGCGGTAGCGAAAATCTCCTGTCCCAGAATAACTAGCGGAGTGGCGGCCAGGGAGTTCTGAATCCGCGTAGCCACACGTATGGCGTCACTCGGATCATGTATATCCTCGATAATAATCGTAAATTCGTCTCCGCCCATTCGTGCTAAGGTGTTTTCCAGCGCCGTAGGATTGTCGATCTGAGGTGGTTGCCGTGCAACTGTGTCATCCTTTCGCAACGAACTGCTCAGGCGTTGTCCGAGTCCGATCAATATTTCGTCACCAGCCGCGTGACCCAGGCTGTCATTAAACTTCTTGAAGTCATCAAGATCCACGAACAGTACCGCAAATTTGTAATCCGGATGCCGCTTAGCGCGGCTGAATGCCTGACCCAAACGATCCAAGAAAAGAGCGCGATTAGGCAAGTCGGTAAGCGCATCGTGAAAGGCATTGTGCTGAAGCCGTTGTTCCGCTCGTTTGCGCTCCGTGATGTCGCGGTTCACGATAACTAAATTGGTCGATTTTCCATTCGCATCTCGCACAGCGCTGGCGGTCGATTCAAAGGTGCGCCAACTGCCATCCTTGTGACGCATTCTGTATTCGATCCGCTCTCCCTGTCCCCAGTTTCGTGCCTGTTCTGCCGCGCGCGCCACACGGGCGCGATCATCTGGATGCACTTGATCCATCGCTGATGTCGTCTGTAACTCCTGCGCGGAATATCCGAGAACTCGCTCATACGCGGGGCTGTTGTAAATCCTGTTAGCTTTTTGGTCGACCACGGCAATCATGTCGGCCGCGTTTTCACTGATGACGCGAAACAGTTCATCCCGTGCTACCAACTGTCTGCGGACCGACTGGATCTGGAATTGCTGGTAAAGCGAGTAGATGTCAAACAACAACACTAGGCCGAGCAATCCCCATGCCGATTGCCGGATCTGGAACCCGTAAAAGCTGTCGGTGTCATGCAGCAACGGAAGAGCAAAGGAGGCTATGCCTGCCGTCAGCAGGATCGTGATGACAACGACGAAGGACCACAGCCACCACTCTTTGCGTTCCATTTGCTTCATGCGTGAGTTCTTCGCACTGAGCTGGTAAGGCTGTCGTGAGCTGGCTGGATTCATTAGTGACTACCTCCAGCCTGAAGGCGCATGAGAGCACCATCGAGCCAAAAAGCTTCCTACGCCTGAGGTTCGCACAATTGCATCGTAAGTTCATTTGCTTCCAACAGTAAGATGCCTTTCGTAATGCCTGTTCTTGAGATTTTGGCGGTTCACAGCAAGTGAAGTGGTCGCAAGCGAGATCATCGAAAACAGGAAATAAGCATTCCTGCCCGGTGGTGAGTTGGAAAATCCTTCTACAGCCCGGACGATACAGGAGTCTCGTCTGCTGTTTGTGGCCCCTGTCGCTTGAGCTCTTTCCAAACCATGTCGCCGCGCAGGTATTGCCACAGGCCTTGCAATCGCCAGATCATATGCATCTGCCGGTAAGGAAAGTGTTCAAGGAAGCAGTAGGTCACGAGCCGTGCTACGTCTTGCCAATCGTTGTATCGCTTGTAAGTGATTTCTTCTTGCAGTACGGAGCCAATGGAGATGACGGTCGCAAACGCGTACCCAAAGAGCAGAAATTCAACCAGAAGTTGACGACTTAGCGCGCCGAAGCACGCCGCCAGTGCAATCGTTGCCATCCCTCCCAGCTCGATTACGGGTGCCATGAGTTCGAACAACCACAAGTACGGAAGCGCCAAGCATCCGACACGCCCGTAGCGCGGACGGAAGAGCATGTCCTTGTTTGTCCACAACACATCTAAAAGGCCCTTCTGCCAGCGCGCTCTTTGTCTGGCGAGCGATCGTATGTCCGAGGGTACTTCGGTCCAGCACACGGGATTGGGGACAAACTGAATGTAATAGTCTTCGTTTCTCTCCAACAGATACCGGTGTAAACGCGCCACTAGATCGAAGTCTTCACCGATCGAACTAGCTCGGTACCCCCCTACAGCGCGCACTAGATCCGTTCGGAACACCCCAAAGGCTCCCGAAATGATCATCAGCATATTTCCTCGCGCCCATGCTTCTCTGCCAATGAGGAAAGCACGCAAATATTCGACAACCTGGATAACTTCAATACTCTTTCGCGGAAGTCGAATACGCCGTACCCGTCCTGCTTCGATCTCTGCCCCGTTCAAAACGCGGACGATTCCGCCAACACACACGACGCGCTTTGGGTCATTCAGCAGGGGAACCATAATCCGAAGCAGGGCATCGCGTTCGAGCACAGAGTCAGTGTCTACAACGCAGACGTAGGGCGAGGTTGCTGCATTCAGACCAGCATTTACTGCGTCCGCTTTGCTCCCGCCAGGTTCCTTGTCTACGACAATAAGGCGCGTGTCGGAATCACTGCGATAGAGTCCTCGCACCGCGGCACTCGCGACTTGCGGTATGTATACCGCTCTCACAGGTCTTAGGCCGAATTCTCGTTGAACTACCTCGAGCGTTCTGTCCGTTGAGCCGTCATTGATAACGATGACTTCGAGTTCCGGATAATCTAGATCAAGTAGATTTCGTACTGCCATGCAAATTGATTTTTCTTCGTTATGTGCGGGTGCGAGTATGGTTACTGGAGGAGCAAGCGGAGACTGCTTGAGCCACGTCAGACTGACACCTTGGAGGTGTCGTTGGTGAGCCGCGCTGGTCTTGAGCGCGATGATAAGCATTGTCAGGTAGGCCAGATTGGAAACCAGATAGTAGTAGAAAAGTGTCTGGTTTGAAATTTGCAAAAAATGAATCATGCCCCAGCCGCCTTGGCGGAAGTGCTGTGTTCGGGAGCGGGTGTATGGGAAGGCAGAGTTCCCGTGCGCAGTACCTCGAGCAGAATCTTTTTAGAAATTGTCCCAATCCCGGCGTCTCCTATCGGTCAATCCGCGCAAGAGAGATGGGATTCCGGTTTTGTGACCAAGCTTTCCCAGGCTTACGATGGCACGCAGGCGTACGAACCATACCGCGTCCTGCGCCAATTCACTCAGAGCA
>MNGW01000169.1:0-9764 GCA_001918935.1 Acidobacteriales bacterium 13_1_40CM_3_55_5
TATGCAGCTGGGCCGGATGATTGACAAAGCATTGGCCGAGCGCGCCACTCTGTATGTGCGTGAGATCTATGAAGCGCTTCGCAGTTGCTGTGTCGCCTCACGCGATAACCAGCCCATCGGCGACAAGATGATCATGAACGCTGCATTCCTGGTGGAAAGAAAACGTGAAGCCGAATTCGACGCGGTTGTAAACAAACTGGCAAAAAAATACGGAAAACGTCTGAAGTTCAAGTACACGGGGCCGTGGCCGCCTTACAATTTTGTGAACATACGTCTCAAACTTGAGCGAGGGTCGGCTTCTTGAGCCGCACCGGAATGATGGCTTGGCATGTTCCTGCTTGACGACCTTTTATCCTTGCCGCTCAGTGGGCTGAAGTTTGTCTTCCGCACTCTGCGACAGGTGGCCGAGGAACAATACACCGATACCGGGCCCATTAAGGAGCGTCTGTTGGAATTACAGTTGCAATTGGAATCGGAAGAGATTACGGAAGCGGAATATGTGCAGCGTGAAGCGGAAATCCTTCGCGAGCTTCGCGAGATCGAAAGTCGCAAAAGGGAGTTGGCAGGATTGCCGCCAGAAGAGCGCGGCTGGTAAACGTGATCTCGGCTCGGGGCACTAGAGTAATGCTGGGCTTTCCAGGACGCTTACTGTGAAGAAATCGGTGAAGCCAAAGACAAAGAAGCTCGACGCCAGAAAAGTGAAAAAGCTTCCGTCTACCGCGCCTGCGGCCCGGGACGAAGGTCCACGGTTGCTTCCCCTGGAGGAATCCCCCAAAGAGCCCTCGCGGTTGGAACATTACCTCGACTTGGCAGACGCCGCCCTAGGGGTGAAGAACAAGTCTGGATCCTAGAAATACCCCGGACTCAGGCAGCCTTGCGCCGCGAATAACTCTCGAGCGATTTCTCCGTTAGCAGGCCGATAAAGTGGTTGAACTTGCGCAAATCAGTGATCAACGTGGACATATCCGCAGTCGTCTGATGATTTTGGATCAAGCCGTAGACTGTATCCGCGAGACGTTGCGCTCCTCCCACGATGCTCGAAACGGGCAGCCCCTCTTTCTTGATCCGCTTGCCATAATCAGACGCTACCTGGGCTGCGTTTGGATTCAACTCGTCATTAGTCGCGTCCATTTGCTCCACAATTGCTTTCAATACCCTGCTTAGCTCGTCATTCTGCAGCGCAGAGGAATTCTTCTTTGGCGTCCTCGATGCGCCATCGGCGAAGCTGGCAAAGTTTTCTTTGATCAGAGACGACAGACGCCAACCCATCAGCGGACCCGATTTCCGCGAATCTACTTTTTCACGAACAGATCTCACCAGGGATTCAATTTCAACCGGTTTCACCAGGTAGTCATCTACCTGGTTCTGGATCGCCTGTAATGCGGTCTCAAACGCCGGGTATCCCGTCAGAATGAAATTCGTGCATTTAGGCTGAATGTGCCGCATCGCGCTGACTACTAGAAAACCATCACCCTCTTCTCCAATGTTCAGATCGGAAATCAAAACATCGTAGGGATTCGTATTTATCTCGAAAAGCGCGTCCGACACGCTTTCCGATACGTGCACCTCGAAGCCTGACTCCTGTAGAACCGGCGGTAACGTGAGGCGAATGCTCGGCTCATCGTCAACGAACAGGACACGAGGGCGGCTTTTCGACTCGGCCATGAGAGCTTCTCCTTGCGACGCGCAACTGTGAATCGGCTGGTCAACACTGAAAAACTTGCGGCTACGTGAAAATCATACTCACCGGCTTGCAAATGGCAAGCACCCAGCAAAAGTAAGCATTATACCTAACGGCATGGTGGTGGCTGTGGGGAGAGGAGGGAGAAAGAAACAATCTAACCTGAATCTGCTTGGCAGTTCGATACAGTAAACAATGTAGGAACGCAGTTGACTCAATGTAGCCCGATTGGGCAGTCAAAGGAGGCGAATGTGCTATTGGGCAATCCAGCATAGGTGTGGCATATTACCTGAGGGGAAGTGGTTGGCTTCCGGGCGGCGGAACATTTTCGCTGCGTCTGAAAGTACCTCTCATGCACGCTCGCTTTCCAGCATCTCGGGACCGCTCACTGATGGCGCAGAAGGCCGCTCAAGCCCCGATTCAGAACGCGATGTCTTCAAGTTCGGAGGACCTCCGCCTACCAGTGACCCCATCCCTTGAATCCGAAGTACAGCTTGCGGAAGAACTGCGTCAGAAAACCGAACTGCTGAAGTTATCCAGAGAAGCGGTTCTAGTGGTTGACTTGTCCGACAAAATCGCTTTCTGGAGCGACGGAGCTGAACAACTCTATGGCTGGAAGCGCGCCGAAGCCCTTGGCAAATCTCCGCTGGAGCTCTTGCAAACTCAGTTGCCGCGGCCTGTAGCCCAGATCGAAACTATTCTGCGCCGTGAGCCGCATTGGGAGGGCGAACTAAAGCAAACCACGCGCTATGGGGCGCGTATTTCCGTTTCCAGCCGGTGGGCACTCTGGCGAGATCTTTCAGGCCGGACTTTGGGACGATTCCAACTCGATAGTGACATCACCCGGCGCAAAAATGTGGAACAGGAATTACGCGTACTGTCAGGCCGTTTGCTGACTATCCGTGACGAAGAACGCCGGCGCTGGGCGCGCGAACTGCATGACAGTGTAGGTCAGCTCCTGGTCGGCATCACCATGAATCTCTCGATATTGCAACGCCAGCTTGACGGCGCTGGTCCCATTGATGGGAAGTTCTTGTCGGAAAGTATGCATCTCACCAACGAAGCTCTTCAGGAAATTCGCACTCTGTCCTATCTTCTTCATCCACCCATGCTGGATGAGGTTGGATTGGCTTCAGCCCTCCGATGGTTCGCTTCTGGATTCTCTAAACGCAGTCAGATTGAGATCGATCTCGAGATTCCAGAATCTCTGGGGCGTTTCCCGCGGGATCTGGAGATCGCCGCTTTCCGGATCGTGCAGGAAACCTTGACCAACGTACACCGCCACTCGGGAAGCTCCACGGCAAAGATTAACATCTGGCGGTCGACGAATCAGCTCCGGCTTAAAGTTGAAGACCAAGGCAAAGGTATGATCCTTCCCGCATTTGGCAAAGACGATCGGGAAAACGCGATTCTCGGCGTTGGTATCAGCGGAATCCGCGAGCGCGTGCGCCAGTTGGGAGGACAGATGCAGATTCGTTCGGGAGAATGGGGTACCGCGCTGGAGGTAGTCTTTCCGTTGGAGGAGTCTGAACTCAATGACCTGGGCCGGGGCGCGGCCGAAGATTAGCCAAGTCAAGATTTCATGCAGCTTTTTTCCCCCGTCGTCCACTCTTCTTTCGTCGCGTAACGGTTCTCCCGCTTAGCCGCTTCCTTACGTCCCTTTTTTCGCCTTCTGTTCGGGAATCTTCCTGTCCGAATAATTTAGCTACGTATTTGTCCTTGCACTCTTCCGAGCAGAAATGGACGGCCAGCCGGTGAACGGCTTGATCTCTGTCCCAGACCGGCAAGATAGTTACTTCGCGTCGAGCTGCAACCACTCCTACTGTTTCAGCGGCAAGACCCAGCAGCCATATCTCGTTCGAGGCCTTTATCGTTCGACAGGAATCGCATGCAAAATGAATCATTGGGAGCCTCCGAAATCAGAGTAGTGGAAGCGGCGACCCAGGTCAGATGGCTAAATAGATAGTCAGGGTTGTTCTCGTCCCGGTGGGATTGCGGATCGGGATCTTATTGCAGCCGTGATCGGTTTCGTGCTGATGGTGTAGCGGGTATGGCGGTTGCGGTTAAAATCGCAGAAACCACAGCATCGGGAGCGTGATCCTCCTCAAAAATCTCCTGCACTCCGTTGTTAATCGCAGTCTGTAAATTCAAGAGATCGGCGCCAGGCACAATCACGCTAACAAACGACTTGGGGAAAACCAGATGAAAGACGCCAGCCAACGGCCATCCATCCCCCGATTCCCCTAATTGAGACGATATGATTGCGACTTCGAAGTAGTGCTGCGTGATCGCCATCAATGCGGTGGGTATGTCGCGCGCCACGACCGTGGACAACTCAGCACGCGTGAGCAGCGCCTGATATCTCGACAACATGGTCAAGTCAGGATGCACTATCAGAGCCATCTTTTGACGTGCAAGAGCGCTCATGCCCGCCCTCGCCTGACTCGCCCTCGCCATACCAGCAGGCGGTGCAGGGCATTCTTTAGATCATCCAGATCGAGCGGCTTGAGTGCAAAATAATCCACCTGAATGCCAAGTGCTCCTCGCGCGTTTTCGACACTGCCATAGCCAGTAAAAATCACGATGACGGGACGGGGATGCAATTTTGCAGCAGCCTCGGCCAGTTCCAGCCCAATGTCTTCCTGCTCCATTCGCAAGTCAGTAAGAATGGCGTCGAACTGGTGAGCGTTATGGATTAGCTTCAGTGCCTCCGCGCAGCTGCTCGCTGTCGTAATGTCGTATCCATCCTCTTCCAGCACCAGCTTTAAGGTGAAGAGGACGTTGGCTTCGTCATCGACGATCAGAAGCGTGGGTTTTTCAGGCATCAAGGACTCTGGAGGATAAGGTATTATACCCGATGCAATGGGACGAAGCTGGGCATCGCAGATCTTGAAGCTCGATGAGAAAACTCACTCATTGCTTGTAAATCATCCCCGCCTTCATCACGAATTTCACGTTCTCTAAAACTCGTATGTCATTCAGTGGATCGCCGTTCACTGCGATCAGGTCGGCCCATTTGCCGGTTTTAATTGATCCGAGTTCATTGGCATGACCAAGTAAATCCGCCGCTGCGGAGGTTGCTGACTGGATCGCCTGCATGGGCGTCATCCCATAGTTCACCATGAATGCGAATTGCCTTGCAGCTATGCCGTGGGGACAAACTCCAGCGTCGGTTCCGAAGGCCATTTTCACTCCAGCACGTACTGCTTTGCGAAAATTCTCCCGCTGGATAGCGCCCAATTGGGCGTCGTGCTCAAGGAAGTCCTTTGGGATGGCATTCTGCAGGCCCTTGGCTTGAATACACTCTTCATCGTAGATATCCATGTCCAGGTAAGTCCCACGTTGCTTTGCTAGGGCTATGCCTTCGTCGTCGATCAACGTAGCGTGCTCGATAGATGCCACCCCAGCTCGAATCGCGTTTTTGATTCCCGTCGGTGAGTGAGCCTGCAATTCTTCCGGCGTAAATTCATCCGACCGAGGATTGCTGTTGTGAGTAAGCACTGCGCCTGTAGACAAAACTTTGATCAGATCCACACGCTGGCTCACCAGGTCTCGGATCCGTTGTCTTACTTCCCACGGGCTATTGGCTTCACCATAGCGCAAATCCAACGGCAGTTTGATGTCGGGGGCGACCCCGGTCATGGCGCCGGCCCCGCCTGTAATCGTTATGTAAGCTCCAGCCACGTACATCCGTGGACCCACAATGTCGCCGCGCGCAATCGCATCCCGCATGGCTACGTCAGTCAAGGCACGGTACACTCCCACGTCCCTTACAGTAGTGAAACCCGACAACAACGCTTTTGCGGCGTTCGGGATTGCCTCGAAGGCGGATTCCACCGACGTTTTCGTTAGACTGGTGAGCGGATCCGCATTTGGCGGATCGGCCACGTGCGTATGGCAATCGATCAGGCCCGGCAAGACAGTCATGCTAGTGAGATCGACAACTTTCGCCCCGGCTGGGATCGCGAGGCTTTTGCCCACAGCTTCGATCTTGCCGTCGCGAATAAGAATGTTTTGATCGCTCTGTACGGTGCCGCCGTCCGTGTCGACCACGCGCCCTGCTTTCACAAATACAACCTGGGCTGAGGCACTGGCTGGCCACAGCCACAAACACAACACCAAAAGTGCAACTTTTGTTCTCATGGCATTCACTTTGTGATCGCGATACATTTTCACATTTTGACGCTGGCCAGAAACTGCGGTGGTCTTCTAGCCTTGGTAGCCTGTTCGAAGCTATAGGCGAGCTTGAGCAGAGTCGGTTCGCTCCACGCCCGGCCAAAAAAAGAAATTCCGATCGGCATTCCGAACACGAATCCTGCGGGCACGTTGATGTTGGGATAACCCGCCACAGCAGCTGCGTTTGAACTGCCGCCCGAGGAGTGATCGCCGTTCGCCAAATCTGTAAGCCATGGCGGACCGCCGGTTGGCGCGAGAATCGCCTCCAGGTGAAACTTACCCATTACCCCATCGATTCCTTCGCGCCGCGAAAGTCGCCGATTCGCCTCTAACGCGTCCAGATATTCGTTGCTGGTCAAGGGGCCTTTGGCTTCGGCCTTAATAAAAAGGTCCTGGCCGAAATAGGGCATCTCCTTTTCTGGGTTGTGATCGTTGAACTCGATAACTTCCTTCAGAGAATGCACCTGGGATTCGGGCTCACGGCCCGCCAGGTAAATGTTAAGGTCGGCTTTCAGTTCGTACAGTAGGACGGTCAACTCGGTGTCATCAAATTTCCCATGAGATTCCAGGTCTGCCGGATCAACAATCACTGCCCCCTGTTTTTTGATCTCATCAATCACGTGCTCCATGAAGTGATCCACGGCATCGTTAAAGCCGAAATATTTTCTGGCCACGCCAATCCTTGCGCCCGTTAGCCCGTTAGGATCTAGGAATTTCGTGTAGTCAGTGGATGTTTTTCCGACGCTATCTCCCGTCGGGGCGTCACGGGGATCAACTCCTGCAAGCGCGGTTAACAGGATGGCCGCGTCCCGCACCGTGCGCGTCATGGGACCGGCGGTATCCTGGCTATGCGCGATCGGAATGATGCCTGAACGGCTCACCAGGCCGACCGTCGGCTTGATGCCGACAAGTCCGTTCGCAGAAGATGGACAAACCACCGATCCATCCGTCTCCGTGCCGATTGCTGCGGCGCAGAGGTTGGCCGCGACTGCCGCTCCCGAGCCGGAACTCGAGCCGCACGGGTTGCGATCAAGCACATACGGATTCTTCGTCTGTCCACCACGTCCGCTCCACCCGCTGCTGGAATGGCTGGAACGGATGTTTGCCCACTCGCTCAAATTGGTCTTGCCCAAAATGACGGCTCCGGCTTCTCGCAGCTTCTGCGCCACGAACGAATCTTTAGATGGACGCGATCCCAGCAATGCCAGCGAACCCGCAGTCGTCTGCATCTTGTCAGCGGTATCAATGTTGTCTTTGATCAGGACAGGAATGCCATGCAGCGGGCCGCGAGCCTTTTTTTCCTGCCGCTCTCGATCGAGACTCTCGGCGATCGAGTGAGCCTCAGGATTGATTTCGAGTACGCTGTTGACCGCTGGACCTCGGCGATCAATTTCCTCAATCCTAGCAAGGTATTTCTCTGTGATCGCGCGTGAACTGAATTTCCCAGAGCTCATTCCCGCTTGTAGGTCAGCAATCGTTACTTCATCCAATTCGAAAGGCCGCACCTGCGAAGCCGATGTCGAGCCATCAGTAAGTTCGCGAGCACCCGCAAGAGCCGGCAGGATCGCAGCGCCCACGCCGCCGAACAAACTCGTCTGCAAAAAGCGCCGCCGTGGCGGCATTTCAGAATTCACCGCTAGATTCTTCTTACGCAAATGTCATCCTTTCGTTCTGACCCGAGCCCGCAGTTGCGCAGGAATTATAGGCGATTGGTCAACTGCAGTCGGAAGAAGACGCCACGCTCAGAGGATGGCCTCACTTTCTTCTTGGGTTTAGGGCTCAACACATATGTACGGCTTTCGCTTTTGGGTGGCGCACCGCTTCAGCGCCCTGGTCCCCTTCTGGTTGTCGCGTTGCGAGTTGAAGCGTTCAGTCGCCGCTTTCTTTTGTCTGCTGCTACCGTCCAAGACAGCAGCGTGTTCTTCCCAAATTCCATCAAAGTGTGTGCGCCTCCGAAGCTGTTACAATTTCACGTTTCTTGCATAAAAATATGTCGATTTTTCTGGTCGGCTGCACTCTTTAAGGAGAGCTTGAATGTTTTCCCTCAAACGATGGATGACCTTATGGATAATCTGCAGCGCGTACTTTGCGCTGGGACAGGAAATGCAAGAAGGTCGGCTGATGCGATTCCCCGACATCTACAAGGACAAAATCGCATTCATGTACGGCGGCGATCTCTGGCTTGCGTCGAGCAATGGCGGCGTGGCTCGCCAGATCACCTCCCATGCCGGGCGCGAGCTCTTTCCTAAGTTTTCACCCGACGGCAAATGGATCGCCTTCACCGCACAGTACGACGGCAATTTCAAATTCGCCTTGTACGGGCTGGACAGCAAATGGCTCATCGAAAACAAAGGCGTGCAGCCGGAAATTGTCATAGAGAACCGGCCCGACTTGGTGGTCAAGGGCCAGGATCCCCAATTGGAGAAAGCCATGGAAATGGTGATGAAAGAAATTCAAGCCAATCCCAAGAAGCTGCCGCCACGGCCTCCCGATTTGCCTGCCTATCCCGAGGGTCCCGGAATGTAATTAGGTGAGTAAACAGTAATCACGAAAACAGGCTGGTAATCGTATAATTAAGTTTCATGCCAAAATATTCCATCGTTGCCCCCCTGCACAACGAGCAAGAAAACGTCACTGACCTCTACGACCGCCTGAAAGCGGTCATGGAGTTGAATGGCGAAAGTTTCGAAATGGTGCTGGTGGACGATGGTTCCACCGATCGCAGCTTCCACTTGCTACGCGAGATCGCGGCTGTCGACAGTCGCGTGACGGTGGTCAAATTGCGCAGAAATTTTGGCCAGACATCCGCTCTGGCCGCCGGATTCGACCACGCCCGTGGCGAATACATCATTGCTATGGACGGCGATCTGCAGCACGATCCTGCCGACATCCCGCTCTTTTTGGAAAAGATTTCCGACGGCTACGACATCGTGAGTGGATGGCGTCGGCGCCGCATCGATAATCTCTGGCTCCGCCGTATTCCTTCACGTTGCGCGAACTGGCTGATGGCCAAAGTCAGTGGGGTGGACATCCACGACTTCGGCACCACGTTTAAGGCATATCGCCGCGAGATTCTGGAGCAGGTTCCGCTCTACGGAGAACTGCATCGCTTCATTCCCGCACTTGCATCGTGGCATGGCGCGTCCATTTGCGAAGTTCCCATCAGCAACGTAAATCGGGAGCACGGCAACTCACACTACGGAATCTCCCGCACTTTCCGGGTTTTCTTCGATCTCATCACTATCCGTTTCTTGCTACGGTACCTGGCGCGTCCCCTGCATTTTTTTGGGACAGTCGGAATGTCGAGCATCTTCGCAGGTTCCGGTGTTTCTCTCTGGCTGCTGATTGAAAAGTTCGTCCGTCACTCTGACGTAATGACCAATCACGGCCCACTCATGATTTTTGCTGCCGTACTGCTGCTGGCGGGTCTCAATATGCTGGCGGTTGGCCTGTTAGGCGAAATGCAGGTGCGTCACTACCACGAGCCCACGCGTCGGGCGCCATACTCTGTCGACCGCGTTCTCCGCGCCCAAAGCGAAGAACACACCATCTCGGAGTAGAGAACGCACTCAGCCTCCAGCAAGCCCAGAGGACATCACCCGAATGGTATATGGGCTGAGTGCTGAATGCTGAGTGCTATTTTCCAAATGCCTCCTTATTGACCACATAAGGCATCTTCGAAATATCTCCCCCATAATTTCCTTCCAGCACATCCATCAACCCTTGCACGCACCTCCCAGCCATGCCTTTGTTCGGATCAGTAGAGAGCCGAGTAATTTTCCCCGCGCTGGCAAAATGCGGATAAAGTCGGCAACGGTCCTCGATGGCCGGATCGCGCAGTGGTGAATCAGCTGGCAGCGGTTCTTTTTCGTAGACGTCAAGGGCCGCTCCCGCAATCCAGTTCTCT
>MNGW01000169.1:9799-18557 GCA_001918935.1 Acidobacteriales bacterium 13_1_40CM_3_55_5
TCATTGAACAGATGGTAGGTGGGAGTATCGCTCTCGCCTTCGCGCAGCAGCGGCACATGCACGCTGACGAAGTCCGCCTCTTTGAGCGCATCGTCCACCGTGGTGTACTTGATCCATGTCTTTTCCTTCGCAATGCCGCGCGCTTGAAGCAAATCCTTGATTTCTTGAATCGCCTTCACAAATTCGTGGTTCTGATACGCCGGGTCGTAGCAAAGAATATTCATATCGAATCCGGCGCATTTCTTGATCATGGCGAGCCCAATGCGACCGGTTCCGATGATCGCAATCGTCTTGCCCGTTACTTCGTCCCCGAGAAATGGCAGGTAAGGATGCCAATAGTCCCACTTGTTTTCGCGCAAAAGATGTTCCGCTGTCCACATCTTCCGGGCCAGCGCACCCAGCATGAAAAAGGCAAACTCTGCCGTAGCTTCGGTAAGCACGTCGGCGGTATGGGTGAACGGAATCTTATAGCGATTGGCGTCGGCGCGATTGATGTTGTCAAAGCCCACGGCAATCTGCGCCACCACTTTGAGGTTTCCCTTGCCTGCCTCGAATACTTCAGCATCGATGGGGTCGCGCAAGGTGGTGATCAGGCCATCGATCCCTGACTTGACCTTCTCCAGGAGCAGACCCTTCGGCGGCGCTTTCGGCTGCGGATACACCTCCACCTCGTACCCCCGTTCGCGCAGCAACTCGATGGACTCACCGATATCACACGTAGCGAAGACACGAAATTTCTTGGTCATAGTTCTCTCTGGATGGAATAATCTTGCAGACCTAGTTAACCCTGTATCCAATAGCTTCTATTCGAACGTCCATCGCGTAGCGCTAGCCATAAACTTCTTCTCGAAAAGTCCGAACGCAACACGCGGACGAACTATGTAGATGGGCTCAGAGAAATCCTTCATGTCCCACTTGTATTTCTTTTGATACAGTTCCCCAAACTGTTTGCGGATAGTACGGTCGCTGACGAGTTCGGCCACTCCTTCGACGACAACAGCCTGTTCCGCACGCTCCGAACAAATCACACATCTTGGATTCGCCGCCAGGTTTCTCGCCTTGCGAGACTTCTGGCCAGTGCTGAAATAAAATCTGCCCTCCAGCCACAATCCCCAGACGATCATCGTATGTGGCGTTCCATCCGGACGCGTAGTCGAGATCCAATAATTGTGAGATCTTTCCAGACGCTGCTCTGCCCAGCTCCACGAAAGCAAACCTTTTCGGCTCTTGGGAAGCCCGTATCCTGGTATATGTGGGCGGGTGGCCTTGGGCTCTCGGAATCTACGGCGAGTTCGCTTCACCGGCACGCTGATCCTCTCGGGTGACGAATCTGCGAACGGCTTGCTCAATGTCCTAGTCGGCTCACTACCAGGCCAATGATCATCTTTACCTGGCTACAAATTCCGGTGGGCCCACAGCTCTATCGACGCCAGTGCCTTGCTCAGGTTCTCCAAAGAATTGGCCACGCTGAAACGTAAATAGCCTTCGCCAAACTCACCGAACGCGGTCCCGGAGAGACAGGCCACGCCAGCTTGCTCGAGCAAAGCATCCGCCAGCTTTTTCGATGTCCATCCTGTCTTCGTAATATTCGGAAAGACGTAGAAGGCGCCTTTCGGCATGCGGCACGAAAAGCCCTTGATCCGATTCAGTCCGGCAACGAAAACGTCGCGCCGGGCTTGAAATTCGTTTCGCATCCGTTCCACCGAAGACTGGTCTCCGCGAATCGCCTCGATACCTGCAATCTGGGTGAAGCTAGCCGTACAGGAATTCGAATTGGTCATCAAGCGCGTGATGTGCGTGGCCAGATCCGACCGCATGACGCCATAACCCATGCGCCATCCTGTCATTGCATAAGTCTTGGAAAAACCGTCGAGCAAAATGGTGCGTTCCTTGAATCCAGGCACCGACATAATCGAATAATGCTCGCCGTCGAAGATGAGCCGGCTGTAAATCTCATCCGAGAGCACCATGATGTTGCGTTCGCCGATGGCCTCGGCAATATCACGGATGTCCTGCTTCGGAAGCACACCACCAGTGGGATTGTGTGGAGAATTCAGGATGATCAGCCGCGTGCGGTCGGTTATCAGCCCCGCCAGTTCGTCAACATCGAACCCAAAATCTTTCTCCTCCAGCAATCGGATCGGCACTGCCCGCGCCCCAACGTAATGAACCATCGATTCGTATATCGGAAAGCCAGGATTGGGATAAATAACTTCATCTCCTACATCAGCCAAGGCCAAAATAATAAAGAAAATAATAGGTTTGCCACCTGGGACAACGACAATTTCATCGTCCGATATCTTCACGCTTCGCGTACGACCGACTTCTTCCGCAATCGCGTGTCGCAATTCCGGCAGCCCCGCCGACGATATTGTTTGGCGTATCGAAATCGGGTTCACCGATTTCAAGATGAATGATTACTTTGCCTTGAAGCTCCAGCGCTCGCGCCTTATTCAGAACCTCAAACGCAGTTTCCGTCCCAAGTCGGGACATGCGCTCGGCCAGCCGAAGTTCATACTGTGTGGCTTTTTCCATGGTCCCAAAACTCGCCATTATATCTCTAGAGGTGAAGCGGTCGGGCTGCGCTGTGAGTTAGACCTTCTGAGTGCGTGACGACTCAAAGATGGCCATCTCTAATACTGACCACTGATCACTGACCACCCTCCTTGCCACTCAACAAATTCACGTACAACCGAATCGCTCCTGGCACTCCCGCCGGCAACTGCCGGAAGAACGCATATCCCGTATAAATGTATGTACCTTTGCCGTACCCTGCCTCGAGCAAACCACCCTTCTGGGGCTGTTCTCCCGGATCGTGACAAGCCAACAGTGCCCTGAAGTTACTGTCCCATTGGTCCATGAAATACAAACCGCGTTCCTGTACCCAACCTTCAAAATCGCGATCAGTAATTTGATTGGGAGAATGAAATACGCCATCATCCGGAGCCAGGATTTCTACCGGCGCCTCTTCCACGGACACGCGAGCCCGGCTCAATTGCGCGGGATACGGAGTGAAGTGCCCACTATTAAAATCGCTCACTCCTGTGTTGTACTGCACCAGCAGGGTTCCTCCGGCTGAAACATAATCCAACAGCTTTTTATTGTTTGCCGCAACTTCCTTCTGCGTGTCATACGCCCGAATACCAAGCACAATCGTGTCGTATAGCTTCACATTCTCGCTAGAGATTTTCTCAGCAGGAATGATCGTGACGCCCATTCCAATCTGCTTCAGCACGGTTGGAATATCGTCGCCCGCACCCATGATGTAGCCGACCTTCAGATTTTTGCGAACTTTCACGTCCACAATGCTGACTCGCTGCACGGCGGGCTGGTAGTAGTAAAAAGAATCGAGATCTGGCCGGGTGATCATACTGTAGCCTTCATCAAAACTTGCACCGGCCGCGGTCAGCACGGCGCGAATTTCTGCCTTGCCCTGCTTCAGGCTGCCCGGAAACACTTTGAAATCGAAATCCTGACGCTCGCCGCGCCGGTGCAATTCAACCAGCAACTTATCGGGTTCCGCACGCCAGCCCGACGGGACTTCCAGACGCAGAGTTCCGGGCGGAGCGCCTGTAAAATTGCAGCTCACGCCGACTCTCACCATTGTCGCCGAACCGTTTGCTACGGGAATTACCTGCGCTCCCGGTTCTAGCGTGACAGAAAACATCGGCGCTACCGCTAGCGGACGCTTTGGCTCCACACCCTTTTCGTCGAGAAATGGCACCAGCACGGGAGAGATAATTCGTCCACCCGATCCTGCCGTACCCTTGAGCCGCATCGGCTTTGGTGGTTGAATTGCGAGATTCAGATCTCTGCGCCCGGTGATGGAGTAATTTACCTGGGCTCGAAACAGCGGCGGAGGGAATGGAAGAGTTGCATACTTCGCGTCGTCCACGGTATAGACCGGATCTCTCTCTGGATCGTTTCGGTGCACTGCAGGACGCGTATACGAAACTTTCGGCGGTACACGGAGGGCAAAATTGGCATAAAAGTCTTCGCCCGGTTGGATGGTCGTTCCGTCACCCTTATATGCGGTCCTAATCCAGTCCTGCGGTCCGTGCAAAGAAGCGTTCTCAATCCACAGTGGCTGCTTGGACCCATTATGCAGCTTCACAATAATAGTGAAGTTTTGTCCGGGCGACACCACGGTAAGAGCATCCTGTTCCCGCGGCAGACCCGCTGCCGGCCCTCGTGGCCCAGCCACGGTCGCCTCCAGTGAAACATTCATCGCGAGGTTAACCGCGGCCTCAGCCTGCTCCTCTTTCTCACGAAGCACGGTGAGCAGCTCTTCTTTTGTCGACGCGTTCAAGTTGCTCTTCTCGGTACGAAGAATCAGAGAATCAAGTTTTTGCAGCACATCAAACAATGGCTTCGCCGTTTCGCTTATATCTTTTTCGGCGTGCGCACTGGCTGTCTTGATCTGCTCCGCGATGTCCTTTAACTCCGTACGCAGGCCCTGGACCTTCTTCTCCTCCTCGCCGAGCCTTGGAGCCAAACCCGCTAAACTAGTGTCGATCCCATCGAAGAAATCTTTTTCGTGACCATCCTTATCCGCCGTCGGTGGCAGCACCGACTCCACAAGCTTGTAGTAGGTGAAACGGTCGCCGGGCTCCACTGACCATCCTCCTGCGCCCTGAGAAAGCTGGTGTCGCAATCCCTCCATTGCAAATTGGATGTAAGACATCCCAAGAACCGGATCCGTCGCTCCGCTATTCAGCCTGAGGGTGTAGTTTTCCGCCGGACAGGTACTTGCCATAAATCCGCACACGTTGCCTACGTAGAGTTTCTTCGCTTGCCAGGGTAAGAGTCCTTCTTTGATCTGCTCTGGAAAACGATTGGCGTCCGCTGCCGCACGAAATGCCTCGCGGGTGAGGATGCCTGCTGCTTCGTGATGTCCGTGTCCATCCCGACTTGTCCCTGAGAATCTTGAAACCAGCACATCTGGACGGAAGGTGCGAATGACCCGCACCATATCTGACAGGGCGATGTCGTGACCTTTCCATTTCTCGAAAGTCTCTTCCGGACTTTTGGAGAAACCGAAATCGGCCACCCGAGTGAAACGCTGTTCCACTCCGTAGTAGCGGTCCGACGCCGTCAGTTCTAGCGTGCGTAGGACTCCTAGCACATCGAAAAGATTGCTGCCTACCTTATTTTGTCCACCCTCACCGCGATTGAGTGTCAGCAAAAGGACGGACGCGCCTTTCCCCCGCGATTCCAACGTCAGCATGCCTCCGTCTTCGTCGTCAGGATGCGCCGTTGTTTGCATCAGGCGAGCAGTCGTTTGTAGCCGCAGTAACATCTGCTTAAGTCCGGCTGCTCCCGTGTCCTGGAGAAGAGGGTCTACCGGACGGAATGGCCGGGCTGGCGCCTGCGCCCATGCCACGGAGGATAGAACCAGACCTAGGCAAAGTTTCCACGCGGAGCGGCGAACACGATGTCCAAGGGGTGGGTCCGGGGACGAAACTTTGCGATTACGATTTATCATCTGTGTGGAATCAAGGTCAGCGTCGGTGGGAAGCAAGATTTTTCCTGAGGCAATCTCTTTCTAGTCGACTGGCAGCGACAAAAAAGTTAGCTGGCCGTCCCTTTATCCTACCTGATTCATTGCTTACGGTCGCGCGGCCGACGTCATAGCGGTTTGGCAGTCATGCGCCGCCGTGAGCACTTCATCAAACTTCCTGTCGCCGTGCAAACTCCTCACCAGCGGATCGGAAAGCAGATTGGAGTATGAGCAATAGTTTTGCTCGATCGCGGTCTTCAGCATGTCAAAAGCAGCATCCTTTTTTCCACAATAGGCAAAAATTGCGCCCTGGTAATAGCC
This sequence comes from Acidobacteriales bacterium 13_1_40CM_3_55_5, assembly GCA_001918935.1. Classification (GTDB taxonomy): domain Bacteria; phylum Acidobacteriota; class Terriglobia; order Terriglobales; family Acidobacteriaceae; genus 40CM-3-55-5. The sequence continues at coordinate 15,621 of MNGW01000169.1, forward strand.
CATCTCCGGGTCACCCTCCGCGGACGGGTTGGTTTCCGCCTCATGTGCGAGCCGGTCGAGTTCGGAGTTCGCACCTTCCAGGCATGCTTCCAGCAGATCGCGATGATATTTCGGATTTGTTGACATTTTCTTCACGGCGGCCCGCGCTTCCGCAACTCTGCCTTCGCGGAGAAGCAGGGAAGGTGCAGCAAAGTTTGCCCATTCCGAACCTGCATCTAACTGGATGAATTCGCGGGCACGATCAGTCTTGCCCAGGTCCATAAACGCCCAGGCGCAGGAACGCAACTGATAATTGCCCGGATCGAGGGCCAGCGCGGTATCGCATTCTTTGGCCGATTGCTCCAACATGCCGGCGTAGCGATAGACGTATGCTAGCGCAAAATGCGCCACGGAACTCTCGGGTCGCCGTTTCACCAGAGCTTGCGCAGACTCATGGGCTTTTCCCAGTTCGCCGCGCTCCACGCGGTTTGCGATCTGTTGTCCCGCCGCCATCATCAGGTTTGGATCCAGCGACAGTGCACGCTCATAGGAGCTATTAGAACGTTGGAATTGCGCCTCGCCTCCAGTGCCATAATTTGCGTCGTAGTAGTAGCGCAAGCCCAGCGCCTCCCAAGCGGGCGCGTAGGACGAGTCCAAATTGACTGCGTTTTCCAACATTCCGATTGCCACCTTGTTGGGCGCCGGGTCGTGAGACACCGCGGTACTGCGGAGGTAAAGGTCGTAGGCGTCCTGATTCTGCGGACGCGTGCTGGTTTCAATAAATCCTTTGGCTGCCCCCAGCAGGGGCAGCAAACCCTGGCGCACCTGGCTTGCGATCTGCTGCTGCAGAGAGATCAAGTCTTGCGCAGCTGCACTGAAATTGGCCTGCCACAAAAGACCGTTAGTGGCGACGTCAATCGCTTCCAGCGTCACCAGCAGTTTGCTTCCTTGCCGCATAAAGTGCCCAGTAAGAATTCTTGAAACATGCAATTCCTGCCCCACCTTTTGCGGATCGAGATCGGGCGCGACATACTTCCTGGTAATCGATGACGGACGCACATCCAGTGTGCGCGAATAGGTGAGCACATTAGCGAGTTCGTCGGCCAGCGCGAATCTCAAGTAATCAATGTCCGGATCATTGCTCATGATCTGCAGTGGAAGGACGGCCACAGTGTTCTTGCCCGCCGTGCTTCCTCCGGCGCGATGTTCGAACCACCACGTTCCCACCGCCGCCAGCACTGTAATCAACAGCGCAGTGACCCCCACCAGAAGATAGGTCAGCCGCCTACTGGAGCCTCGAAACGTGTTGGTGACCACATGCAGCCTGGTCTCACGCGGCCCGGTTTTAATCAGCCCCGACTCTGTCTCCCGTTTCAGGCGTTGCAAGTCGCTCTTCATCGCCTCGGCGGTGTAGTAGCGCTTGCGACGATCTTTTTCCATCGCCTTGCCAATGATGCCCGCCATTTCTGTGGGTAGGGCTGGATTGGACAACAGAGGCGACGGCGGTTTCTGATGCAGAACGGCGTCCAGCGTGGTCACTACGTTATTTCCGGTAAATGGCTTCTTGCCCGTCGCCATTTCATAGAGCACCACGCCAAACGAAAACAGATCGGTACGAGGATCGAGTTCCTCGCTGCGGGCCTGTTCCGGAGACATGTAAACCGCAGTGCCCGGAATCACGCCCACCGCCGTGAGTGAATCCTCCACCGGCGCATCGGCGCTGCTGGTGGGACCACCATTGCGCAGCAACTTGGCCAGGCCGAAATCGAGGACCTTGGTTTGGCCATCTTTGGTAATAAAAATATTTCCCGGCTTGATGTCGCGATGAACGATTCCCTTAGCATGGGAAGCGACGAGAGCGTCAGCAACGTGGACGGCAATGTCGAGGAGTGGTTCCAACTCCAGCGGCTTACCTCGAATCCGCTGCTTCAGGCTTTCCCCTTCCAACTTCTCCATCACGATGAAGGGGTGACCGTTGTGGTCCTCAACCTCATAAATGGTGCAAATGTTGGGATGGTTCAACTGCGACGCAGCCCGGGCTTCGCGCTCAAAGCGCTCTACCGATTTTTTGTCGCCCAACAGGTTTTCCGGAATGAACTTCAGCGCAACGTGGCGCCCCAGGCGGATGTCTTCGGCCTCGTACACAACTCCCATACCACCACCGCCAAGTTTGCCTACGATGCGATAGTGGGAGATGGTTTGCCCGACCATGGGAAAGCTCCACCCAGTCGGCGGCTATGTTAGGCCGCTCGGGAACTCAGGTCAACCAAGTCTTTATTTCCAATCATTAGGCTATCTCTATTGCCAAGGTTATACGGGTCCCTCTGTCACAGGGAGGGTTTTCTCTTCTGCGTCCTTACAGATTGTGAGCTGGTTGTAGGAGCGAGCCATGCCAGGCAAGAAGGGCGGACAACCTCTCCATTTCCCAGTTACTCCGCTGGCAGAGCTCCGTGGCGGCCGGATTGGCAAGCACAGCAAGATGGTTTCCGAAATTTTAAGCGATCTTAAGAAGCTGGACGAATACAGCGCACTCAAAATAGATTTGGCAGAAGCGGGCTATAAGAAAGCAGATCTACGTTCAGCCTTACACCGAGCCGCGAAGAAAAACAATTGTAGACCTGGTGACCACGTCCGATGAAAAGCATTTGTATGTTTTCCGGCTCCGTTCACGAAGTCCGTAAAGGCTCGGATCCAGGCATTCGTCCTCTCTAACCAAAAAAGACTCTATCGCTAAAGTTGTATCAACGCTTTTCACTGGCGGCCGAATTGCTGCTACGCAGTCCTTCGGAACCTTAGTTCGTCCTCATGACCAATTGTCATGGCCAGGTCTGACCGCCAGCATCCAACACATGACCGTCAATGCGTCATCTCGTCAATTCCCAGTGATAAAGGAGTTCCCGATGAAGAAAGTCATGACACTTGTAGTTGCTCTTGCGCTGTCTACCGTGGCCTTGGCCC
>MNGW01000014.1:0-1095 GCA_001918935.1 Acidobacteriales bacterium 13_1_40CM_3_55_5
AACACGGTGGGCTCCATGAACCAGCCATATTGGTATTCGCCACCCTCAAGGCGGTTGCCCCCGCACTTTAATTTCGCGCCTTCGGACTTGCCGATTTCGACGTAGCTGAGATCGGTCTTGAGCTGGGCTTCGTTAATGGCAGGACCCATGTCGGTTGTTTCGTCCAGGCCGTTGCCCACACGTAATGTCTTGGCGCGTTCAACATACCGTTCTACGAACTCGCCATAGATTCCCTTCTGCACGATGATGCGACTGGTGGCAGTGCAGCGCTGGCCGGTGGTTCCGAAGCCTCCCCATAAGCCGCCTTCGATGGCCAGGCCGAGGTTGGCGTCATCGAGCACGATCATGGGATTCTTGCCGCCAAGTTCGAGCGAGCAATGTTTGAAGCTCTTGGCCGCGGTGGTGCCTACGATACGTCCGACTGCGGTGGAGCCGGTCAGGGAAATGGCGCGCACTTCGGGATGCTCCAGCAGCGGGCCGCCAACGTCGGAGCCGAAACCTGACACTACGTTGATCACCCCGCGCGGGACTCCCGCGTCACTGAGGGTGCGAGCCAGGTTGAACGTGGAAAGCGGAGTGTCCTGCGCAGGTTTAATTATGCAAGTGTTGCCACAGACCAAGGCTGGTAACAACTTCCACGATGGAATCGCCATGGGAAAATTCCACGGCGTAATCATTCCGCAGATGCCGAGAGGTTGGCGAACAGCCATAGCAAATTTGTTGGGAAGTTCAGACGGAGTAGTGGGACCGAACATGCGGCGGCCTTCGCCGGCCATGTAGTAGGCGGTGTCGATGGCTTCCTGCACGTCGCCACGAGTTTCTTTAAGAATCTTGCCCATCTCGCGAGTCATGTCGCGGGAATATTCTTCTTTGCGTTCCATCAGCATCTCGGCGGCGCGGTAGACGATCTCGGCGCGGCGAGGAGCGGGGGCTAGGCGCCATTTGGCGAAGGCACGCTTGGCGGCATCCACGGCAGCATGGACATCGGCCTTCCCCGATTTCTGGAAGATGCCGACTACGTCGCGAGTGTCGGCAGGATTGCGGTCTTCAAAAGTGTCTCCGGTTGAGGCTTCCACCCATTCGCCGTCTATGAAG
>MNGW01000014.1:1167-7844 GCA_001918935.1 Acidobacteriales bacterium 13_1_40CM_3_55_5
TTGCCGCCATTTCGTGCCTGGGGACTTATTTGTACGGAGGATGGTCAGGATGGGCGCGGACTTGTAAGTCCTTAGCCGGCGGGCTCAAGTTGCGACGTGGCTCCGCTCGGTTCACCTGGTTTGCCGCATACTTCAGTCACCTGTCACCGGAACGTCCGTAAGCTGTTCCAAGTCATCCCTCGCCGTTACTCTGAACCTGGAAGCTGACTTCCAAGGCCTAATTTTGGCCGGCCCCCAAGATCTTCTTGCGATTCGCATGTTCCTGAGGAGCAGCACTTTCCTGGGATGGGACATGCTCATGAGTGTCCTTTGGGGTGTGACCCGATGGGGTACGTTCGTTACTTGCGATGATTTGCACTGGGCACCATGCTTGTAGGAAGCCGAGTCAGCCATTTTTGCGACGCGGGAGGAAGGACCACCACTTTGTCGAGACGAAGCGCCAACTTGCGAAGTCAGAGCGGCTTCACTCTACCGGAGCTTCTGATTGTTGTGGCTATCGGAATGATACTCGCCACCATGACCATTCCCTTATTTTCTACCGCTGTAAACCAGTATCGCCTGCGGTCTTCGGCTGTGGACTTGGATGGACTGTTGCAGCGCGCGCGCACTCGGGCGGTGCGGGACAATCGGACCTACACAATTCAAACAGCGCTGTTGGTGCAGGGAGGGTTCACGTACACGCAGGTTTATTTGGACCTGAATGGAAATCAGGCTTTGGATCCTGGAGAGCCCTCGATTCAGTTGCAAAGAAATGTGACGCTGGTGACCGGTGGAGGTATTCCTGCCATACCGAATGCACCCCTGGAATTCACTCCGCAAGCTACAACCGCTCAGGTCAACTTCAGCGCGCGTGGAACACCTTGCGTTTTTGTGGGTGGATTTTGCAGTAGTTGGGACAGTGCGGGCGCGGCGCCCAATCAGGTCGGCTTCGTGTTTTACCTGCGAGCACCGTTAGGGGTGGCGGGTACAAGCTGGTCCGCGGTTTCGATCGGACCATCGGGCCGATTTAGGGCTTGGAGCTATGACAGCAATGTTTGGAGCTACTGAAGTTGGTAACAGGGAGATTCCAGTGACTAGCATGATAGCGACAACTTCAAATTACGCATCGCGCGAACGCGGCAGGCTGGATCCGTCGGCCGAACGTGGAATCTCGCTGGTCGAGCTGGTGATTGCGATCACGGTGCTGGCGATTGGGATGGCGGGACTGGCAGTGCTGTTCAGCACGGCCATCATGAACAACAGCCGTTCCAAAGGGGACACTAGTGGCACGATGCTGACCCAGACCGTACTGGAACAAATCGCGGCTCAGCCAGCCAATCTCGCGGCTAACTTAACGCTTACGGATTGTAATCCTGCCGGGGCTGTGGCGTGGCCGATTGCTACAGCCGGGGCTGCCAGTCCAGGTGCTGGAGCCACGATCAATGTGAATACCGGCGCTATCGACTTCACTCAGGCATATGCTGCCGTGCCTGCAAACTACAAGATGCAATTCGTGGCCTGCGGCAACGGGGGCCGGCAGATGACATACGAGGTGCGCTGGAATATACAGACGGTTACCGCGAACACTCGCCTGATCACGGTTTCCGCGCGGCCTCTGGCCTCAGCCTCGGCGGGCAATCAAAATCAAGCTCTCTTGTTTGCGCCACCCATCACCCTGCGCACGATCGGGGGTCTGTGATGCGACATAACCTGAGCGCTCAACTTCGCCGGCAGCAGGAAACTGGTTTTACCCTGATTGAAACTATGATGACCGTGGCCGTGCTGGTCGTCGTGTTGGGGATCGTGTTCAGCTACATCGGCCGCTTGCAGCGAGTTTACAAAACTGAAGAGACGAAGGTGGATGCCACGCAGGAAGCGCGCACGCTTCTGGACTCCCTACAGCGCGAACTGCACCAGGCAGGCTTTCCCGGCCACAACATGTATGGGCCTAACGTGCTCAACGTGCCCGCCGTCAATGATAAGCGGAACGCGGTTGGCATTGTGAAGATTTCCCCTTCAGATCTCTGGTTTGAAGGGGACACTGACAATGATGGCCGGGTGGAAAGCATTCGTTACACATTAATGGACGCCGCAGGCGCCGCGGTGACAGCGGCCAGCAGTTGTCCCTGTAATCTGCGCCGAAGCCAGGTGCTCAAGGCAGACGCGACTGCACCCACGGCGCAAGCTACCACCTACGTGGTGGCCCTGGACAACGTAATCAACAGCGGCGGAGTGGCGGCCGGGGGACTTCCCCTGACTGGAACCACCACTTTCGGCACGGGCGCCCCAGTGGCGAACAATGTTCTCTACGCGGCATACAAGGCGCCAGCAGTATTTACTGCTTACGACCAGATCGGGAACGTGGTTGCTGCGACCGACATCACCGCCAACCCCACTGCGATCGCGACCATAAGGACCATTGCCATCAAGATCAACCTGCTCACCGTCTTCAGCGATACGCAGACCAACATGCGGCCTGCACTGAGCATGAGCGCAACCGTGAAGCTGAACAATTACTAGGAATCTTAATTATGGCTACTTCAACCAGTGCGGGCATCAGGCTAGACAAGATCAGTGCGATCGTACTTCTATCGCTGCTGAGCGCGGGAATTTGCTTCGCCCAGGAACAGGAACAATCACCTTCGGAACGTCCGTTGAGCACGGTGGCGCGGGAAAAATCGACGCGCAAAGCGAAAGTCGTGATTACGGACGACGATATGCCCAGCCATGCCAAGCCGGCTCCAGAACCTTCGGTGACCGCGAGTCCCGAGATAGCAGCGGCCAAGAAAGACGAAGCTGCCAAGCAACAGCCCAAACAGACGACTGCCCCCACCTCCCTGTCGCAGCCGGTCACATTAGACCAGGCACAGCAATTGGTAGAGCAACTTAAGCAGCAGGAAAAAATGCTGATCCATAGCTATGACGAGCTAGAGCGCAAGCTGGCGGAAGCCGATAGCGAATCGCGGCGCCGGATCTTTTCCGAGTCTCTGGCAAATCGCGACCTGAGTTTGGCACGAAAACGAAAGCAGATCGAGGAAGCGGAGCGCGCCCTGCAACGAATCGATAAGGCAGGACCGCCCCAAGGAGAAACAACCGATGCGGCGAAATGAACGTGGAATAGCACTGTTGTTGTGCATCTTGTCATTGATGGTACTGACTGGAATTGCCATCGGGATGATGTACATGACAGATTCCGAAACCATGATTAACGCCAACTACCGCTCCTCCCAACAAGCATACTTTTCCGCTCTTTCCGGTTTGCAGAGCGTGCGCGAGCGTATGACGCCCGCCAACCTTGCCCCGCACCTGATCGTGGGGCCTGGGGTGACGCCAGGGAACCCGTTATCCGTACTGTATGTGGTGAATCCGAGTGCTGCTGACGTCGTCGATCTGGCCGCCATCACCACCGCCAACAATCCTTTTTATGATAACGAGCTCTGTACGGAGCTGGCCGCGCAAGGACAGAACTGCGTGATGGCAGGTGGAAGTTACGCTCCGCTGGTGGCCGAGGATCCTCCGTCTGCCAATCCGCCGTACTTGGGCACAGTGAATTACAAATGGGTACGCGTCACCGCTAAGGCGAATGGCGCAACCGCCCCGTACTACACCAACGGCAATGCCAATGGTGGCGGCGTCAACCCGGGAACGCAGATCTGTTGGAACGGCAGCAGCGAAGTGCCGGCGAGTAAGCTTGGGGTCGCGAATTGCGCCTTGGGGGGCGCGCCGCCTGCATGGAACCCCGTATACCAACTGACGTCGTTTGCCGTCACCCCGACCGGTTCCACGCGCATGTTGCAAATGGAAGTCGCGCAAGATCCGCCGTTGAGCACGCACGGTGCGGTCGATTCTCAGGACCACGTTACCCTGAACGGTAAGCTCGATATCAACGCCTACGACTACTGCACTTGCAAATGCACGGCATTCGACAACAAAGGGAACTGCACACAGTGGGGAAACCGTCCCGGCAAGACATGCGATCCGAGTAAATACGCCATTTATGCCGCAGGCAGTGTGGATAACCCCAATGGTTCGGAAACGTTCGTTTCCGGCCAAAACCCGGCAATCGCGCAAAACCAGCCCTGGACATGGGATATGGACTCGTTAATCGCCCGCTACACCTCCGATCCAAACACAGTGAATGTAACCCAAGCGCCGTACAACTGGAGTTGCACAGCCGGGGATTGCGGCGGCCATTCAGGAGCGACGTTCGGTGTTCCTCCGACTATGCCGCCTAGCCCTCCGGATAACCCGGCGGGCGCGGGTCAGTACACGCAAACCACCTACGTTCCAGGAAACCTCCAGATCACGGGCGGCCCCCAGGGGAACGGAGTGCTGATCGTAAACGGCGACCTCGACATTCACGGCGGGCTGGAGTTCTATGGCCTGATCATCGTGAAAGGCGTGATCAAGTTCACTGGTGGTGGTTCGTCACAGGTGAACGTGTATGGAGCCATCATTGCTGGACAAGAATCGCTGGTGGATAACGTATTAGGCGGCAGCGCCGTGATCGATTACGACTACTGCGCTCTGCCCCAACCGGATAAAACCAAGCCTCCGCGAACGCTGGCGTTTCGCGAGTTGAACTTTTAGGGGATTCTGAGTGAGTGGTTTGGGCGGCGCCGAATTGACGCCGCCTTTTTTTATTTCCGGATTTGCATTTCTTATGCTTCCGCAAAGCTATCCAGAGCGCCAATCATGGCGCGCACCATCGGACATGACCGAGTGATGCTGTGACCAAGTTGATTACCTGTTTCTGCCCCGTTAGGCTTGTGATACTCTCGAAATTCCCCATATTCTCTGGTTTCAACTGGTTCCCGTGGCCTTTGTGTCTGCTAAAAACAAACAAGGAATCCACATTGCGTGGAAGACGGTTACCTATCGCAGCGTGATGCTGGCGATATCGCTGGTAGTGCTGGTGCTGTTGGGTGGCGTGCGGCTGGCCTTCCCGCAATTCACCAGCAACAGCGTCAAAGCAGTGAACAATCTGGCCAGCAACCTTTTAGAGAGGATTGCGGGAGCCGCGGGCAATCCCGTCAAATCCGGGCCGATGAATTCCGTACAGGCACACATCACTGCGCTCGATGGCACGGTACGGGTAAAGAAATCGAATAGCAATTCCTGGGTGGCTGCCGATTACAACGTCCCTTTGGAAAAAGGCGATGTGGTGCAGACCGGTTCAGAAGGCATGGCCAAGATCGTCTTCAATGACGGAACAAACTATACCGTGAAGCAGGATTCGCTGATTGTGATCGAAGAAAACTCGGCCAACGATCAGCAGCAAACCAGTGTGACAGTCGAGGTAAGCACGGGCACGGTGGATCTGACAACTGCCACCTACGTGCAGGGTTCCAAGTCAACGGTGGTGGTGGGTGGCGCTACGGCTTCGTTGGCACCCGAGAGCGCGGCCATGGTGCAGAACAATCCTAAGAAGGATCAGCAGGAAATTCTGTTCAGAAAAGGATCGGGCGACGTCACACGCAACGGGGAAACGGTTCATCTTTCCGACTGGGAGAAAGTCAGTTTTGGCAGCAAGTCGCCGACTATGGCGAAATTGAAAGAGATTGGGCCACCGACACCGATTTCTCCCGCCAACATGATGCCGATTTTCGTCTCCGGCGAGCCCAAACCAGTGGAGTTTTCCTGGACAGCAATGGCCAATGCGGTCGGCTACCGGCTGCGTATTTCGCGCAATCCTTACTTTTCTTCGACTCTGGTGGACCGCAAGGTGAATACTCCGGACGTTATCGTCTCGGGTTTATCCGAAGGGGCGTATTACTGGATGGTTCAGTCCTATGATGCAGACAGCAAGGAGTCGGTAGAGAGCGAAAAGAACCGCTTCACCATCATTCCCAAGGGTAAGGACTCCATCGCCATCAACCTGGAGCTGGAACCCATGGTCCAGCATGGTCATGTCATTGAATTAACAGGAAAAACTGAGATCGGGGCCCGCGTCATGGTGAACGGCCGGGAAGTGCCGGTCATCGGAAACGATGGCAAGTTTCATTACTTCACTCCATCCCTGCCCCCGGGCGAAAGCGTGATCACCATCACGGCGCAAAATTCCAAGGGTGGCGTGAACACGCAGCAGAAAAAAGTGGTGATTCAGTAGGTGGGATGAGTTTTGGGGTTGCCTCCCGAGGTGCTGGAACTTTGGTGTGGGGCAAGAGCAGAGAATATCTCATAGAATTGAAGACCAGTAGGACGCGGTAAACAGATCGAAAGATCGTATCCAAGGGATCAAGAGAGAAGTTTCGCGTATGTCATCGAATGGCTTTCACTCGAATTCGCGGATGCACAACCTGCGGTCGCTATTCAGCATGTTTTCCAGCGACTTGGCCATTGACCTGGGCACTGCCAACACTCTGGTGTACGCCCGCGGCAAAGGCATTGTAGTGAACGAGCCATCGATCGTGGCCATCAACAAGAACACGGGCGAAGTGGAGGCGGTTGGCAAAGAGGCCAAAGAGATGCTGGGCCGCACCCCGGGAAATATTGTTGCCATCAAGCCCATGAAAGATGGCGTGATTGCGGATTTCAAAGTCACCGAGAAAATGTTGAACTATTTCATTCAGAAGGCGCACAACCGCAAGATGCTGGTGCATCCGCTCATTGTGATCGGTGTACCTTCAGAGATTACGCAAGTGGAAAAGCGCGCCGTCATGGACTCTGCTTATCGCGCCAAGGCTAGCGAAGTCTAC
>MNGW01000058.1 GCA_001918935.1 Acidobacteriales bacterium 13_1_40CM_3_55_5
ACTCCTCAACCCGAGGGCGTGGGAGATCTGAACGGTTCCATTGGGACATCACCAACGACGAACGAGCAACGACCACCGGCCGGTTCCATCCACGCCGCCGACGCTCTGCGTGAAATCGTGGACTTGGGCGACGCTCCAACGTGCAGCTTCTGCGGCAGCATCATGACGCGGAATGGGAGTTGCTATCGGTGTATGAGTTGTGGGAGTACTAGCGGATGCAGTTAGGTAGATCGTGTGGGGCGGACGCCCTCGTCCGCCCTGCTCCTTAATTTCGTACGCTGTACTCGCCTGGACTGATGAAATCCAGCAGACCTAAGTCTCGAAGAATCTGAAGTTGCTGGCGTATCTTTGCGCGGACATTTTGGTTCTGTGGATGAAGCGCCTTCAAGTCTTCCTCTGATTCGTAGAGTTCTTGCAGAGAAAATCGAGATTTCCCGAGCCGCCGGACGGCATTGAGGACATCGACAGTCCATCCCCTAAGCGACGGGGAATCTCTGCCAGTCTTTTCACACGCGAGAATTCCTCTCGAACGACTCTCTTGAGTACTGGTACACCCGCCGAAACCACAGCTATCTTTCCATCGTCTGGTATCTGACTGAGAAGAATGTTACAACCCACCCATCCGACTCGACGAGCTTGGGAGCTCAAGGGGTTGCGCTTTTCGATAACGCTCTCCGAAAAGAAGACTCTCGGTATCAGCAGGAGATTTTGTATCAACCACGTACTGGAATATTGAAGTACGAGCAAATTAGGAGTTCTATCCGCCCTAATAGCGCGAAGCATAGCCTCATAGCCTGCGTCAACGATCTTCCTGGGATTCCAACTCCTAAGGCTTTTCAACTGGAAAAGTTGCTCGCATTTCGCACACATAAAATCAACAGCTTGACTGTTTGGCTTTGATTGCGACAGTTGGTCGGAGTCACAAGCGGGACAGTACAACTTCATTCTGTCCGGCTCAGTAATTAACAACGTCTTCGCTGAAGTACGGCTCAATTTCGCTGTCACAAACTGGGCATCTATCGTTACATAAATGGTTGCACTCGTCGCGCCATTTTGTCCCCTCGTTTGGGCAGTGATAGTAGTTTCGAAATTGGAATGACTTCTCCGCCTCTGCTGGAATCATGGTGATGGTTTTTCTAATCACAGTCGTGTTTTCTTGGCTCATTCTGCGCCCCAGGAAAGCAGACACAATGACTCTTCGTGGCACTTCGAGCGCCGCTCTGCGCCAGACGTGAATCAGCAAGACCCGAAGTATACAGAAGTGGATTGCAGTTCTGTTCGCGAGCTTGGCGGGCAATCCGATATCTGAAAGAGTCGTGGCCCGGACCTGACCTGTTGACTTACACAATGTAATGTGTAAGTATCTACACATGGCAACCAACCTGGCCCTGGATGACAAGCTAATCGAGGAGGCGCAGCGCTCCGGAAAACATAAGACCAAAAAAGAGGCGGTCACTGCGGCCTTGGAAGAGTACATTCGGCGCCGCAAACAACTTCGTATTCTGGACGCATTTGGCAGCTTCGAGTTTGATCCGGCTTACGACTACAAAGCGGAACGGCGCAAGCGACGTTCATGACCGTTCTGGTGGATACTCCGGTGTGGTCGTTGGCGCTCCGGCGCAGGCAGGGTGACTTGAATGTCCGCGAGCAAGGTCTGACCCGAGCATTGGAAGAATTGGTCCGGGAAGGGCGAGCGCAGATTATGGGCGCGATCCGGCAAGAACTGCTCTCGGGAATCCGCGAGGAGGAGCATTTTCACAAGCTGCGTGATTATTTGAGGGCTTTCGAAGAACCTGGCATTGAGGTTCTCGACTATGAAGAAGCGGCACACATGCACAACCGATGCCGCACCCGGGGAATCGCAGGATCGGCCATTGATTTCCTGATTTGTGCGGTGGCGAAGCGGCGCGACTGGCACATTTTTACCACCGACCACGATTTTGAACGGTACGGGCGAGTGTTGGGGCTTAGGCTGTACGGGCAATGAATCTCCACTCGACACGAATCTCCGAGCAGCGCGGGCTAGCTCAGGGTTCACCTCTCACTGAATCTGAATGGTTCTTCCGAACACGCGGGCGGGTCGCCCGCGCCACACGAGCTCTTGCTTTTCATGGTTTAATACCGGCTTTAGTCGAACATGGCTGTTCCAGGAGGAATGCCCATGAAGTTGGCGAGCGGGCTGCGATGGGGAATCTGGGTATGGTGCGGGTTGGCGTGCGGCGGTTTTTTCATATCCAACGGGATGGCGCAGACTGCGGCGCAGCCCAATCGGCAGGTGGCGATTACGATCGATGATTTGCCGGCGGGCAGTGCGGGTGGGATGTCGGCGGCGACGATTACGGAGATGACGTCAAAGTTGATGGCGGCGCTGCGGGAGCAGAAGGTGCCGGCGGTGGGGTTCGTCAATGAGAAGAAGCTTTACAAAATTGGAGAGGTGGACGCACGAATCAAAGCACTGGGGATGTGGGTGGAGTCGGGGTTCGAACTCGGTAACCATACTTATAGTCACTTCTCACTGAATAAGGTTGGGTTGAAGGCGTGGGAGGACGATGTCATACAGGGCGAGTCGGTGACACGGATTTTGCTGAGCCAGCACAACATGCAGTTGAGATATTTTCGGCATCCATATTTAGATACGGGGAGAGATCTTGAAACCCGGCGTCAGGCGGAGGCTTTTCTCGTGGCTCGAGGGTACCGGATCGCTCCGGTGACGGTGGACGCGTGGGATTGGATGTATGGCGGGGTTTACGAAGACGCCAAGAAACGCGGAGATACGGCGCTCCAGCAGAAGCTCGTCAAGAGCTATCTTTCGTATACCGACGAGGTGTTTGCGTACTCGGAACAGTTGTCGAAGGAATTGGTGGGGTATGAGCCGAAACAGATTTTGCTTTTGCATGCCAATGAACTCGAAGGCGACCATTTCAGTGAGCTGGTTGAGGTGATACGTAAGCGGGGGTACCGGTTCATCACGCTAGAAGAGGCGCTGAATGATCTGATTTATAGTCTGCCGGATACTTACGTTGGCGAGGAAGGAACGGGGTGGCTCGATCATTGGGCGATAACGCGAGGCAAGCCTCCACGGGGAGGGCCGGAATTTCCAGCGTGGGTGATCGAGCGGGCTAAGACGATTCGGAAAACGCCGTAGGGTGGTCACAGGTCTCGGGTCTCAGGGCAGGAGCCAATGGGCAACGAGTGCCGGTTACATAAGTTGTTGCCTGCGACCTGACACCTGTGACCTGACACCTGATCTTCATGGAGGATCGTATGCGTGTATTGATTATTTTGCTCGTGTTGGTGATCGTTGGGGGATTGGCTGCGCGATTTGCTTTCGCAGGGTCGCCTCCGCAGGTTGGGGCTGCGGCGCCGGAGTTCACCTTGCCATCCCAGGATGGTCAGCGGGTGGGTTTGAAAGATTATTCCGGGAAATGGGTGGTGCTTTACTTCTATCCCAAGGATTTCACCAGCGGCTGTACGATCGAGGCTCATAACTTTCAGCGTAATCAGGAGCAATACGCGAAGAAGAAAGCGGTTGTGCTGGGTGTCAGCGTGGACAATGTGGACTCACACAAAAAGTTTTGCACCAAAGAAGGGCTGAACTTCAAGCTGCTGGCGGATACGGATCATAAAGTTTCGGATGAGTATGGATCGCTGATGAATCTGGGGATCACGCAGATTGCGAAGCGCAATACTTTTATCATTGATCCTGCGGGGAAAATCGCGCGCGTGTACACGGGGGTCGATCCCAACAAGCATAGTCAGGAAGTTCTGGCGGCGCTGGATGAGGTCCAGAAGATTCGATAAATCACGATTGTGGTGGTAACCGGCAAGCTCGTGATCGCGTCCAATAACTGGAGGAATCCCATGAAACGCAGGGAATTTATCCTGGGCACAGCGTATGGCGTGGGCGCGGTTTGGCTAGGTACGAGCGGATTCGCGGCGGCGTTGCCTCGTAGATTCAGCGCTACTGATGCAGTGATGATTGGAAAGACGGGGATCAAGACCAGCCGCCTGGCAATGGGCACAGGAACTGTAGGAGTCGGTCATCATTCCAATCAGACGGCTTTGGGACTCAAAGGGCTGTCGGAGTTACTGCTCAATGGATATGACCATGGGTTGCGATTCTTCGATGCGGCGGATTCTTACGGGAGTCATCCGCATGTGGCGGAAGCGTTGAAGCATATACAGCGCGATAGGGTTACGGTGCTGACCAAAACGTGGGCGCGCGACCCGGCGACGGCGCGAGCCGATCTGGATCGCTTCCGAAAGGAATTGGGAACGGACTATCTCGATATTTGCCTGATGCATTGCCTCACCGAAGGAGATTGGACGGAGCGCTATCGCGGAGTGATGGACGTGTTTTCGGAGGCGAAGCAGAAGGGGATCATTCGGGCTCATGGCTGTTCATGTCACTCGATAGAGGCGCTGCGTGCGGCGGCCAAGTCGCCGTGGGTGGAAGTGGATCTGGCGCGGATTAATCCCATTGGATCGCACACGGATGCTGATCCGGCTACGGTGGTCGGTGTCCTGCGTGAAATGCGGACGGCGGGGAAAGGCGTGATCGGGATGAAGATTTTAGGACAGGGAGACATGCGAAACCGTCAGGATGAGGCGCTGAAGTATGCGTTATCGCTCGACGTGCTGGATGCGTTCACGATCGGGGCCGAGAGTAGGGCCGAGCAGGAAGATTTGATTCGGCGGATTGGAGCAGCGTGAAGGCAGTGGCCCGTGGCTAGGGGTCAGTGCCAGTGAGAACTAGCTTAGCTTAGCTAAGCGACTTTTTCGGCTCTCGCCTTCTCCACCTTGGCTAAGAAGGTATCGATGGCCAGGTGGTGGGGATTTTCTCGCAGCACGTTTCCGCAGACTGTGAGGGGATGGGTTTCGTAGGCACCGTGTACCACGATACGGCCCGATAACTGCGTGTAGTCGTACATGCAGACGACTACGCAGGGGAAGCTTCTGCATGCGCCTGTCACCTTGGACTCGAATTCCAAAATGTCCAGATCGGTCGGCCAGTCGCGGTGGCCCCAGCCGAGGTTTCCCAGCAAGCGAACCAGAGGAGCTCCGCCATCGATGGCGCGTTGAAAGGCTCCGCCGACTTCGGTCAGCATGTCATCGCCAGAAGGTTTTCCACCCAGAACGGTCAATCTTCCATCCGTTCCTAGCTTCTCATGATCAAAACCGTGCGATTTCAGGATAGAGAGGACCTTCGCGTTAGCGTCTGGATGGCCGAAGACGACGCCATGATCTGCGCCTCGGAATCCAACTTCGAGAAAACGTACCGCGTCGGCAAACTGTTCTTCTGTTTCCCAGAAATAGGCAACGTGATCCGAGACGGCAACGTGCTCGTCACTGATTCCTAAATCGACGGTCACCTGTCGCGTAGTATGCATGTTTATCTATCTTATATCAGTAATTGAACTAAGTCTGGACCGCGGTCATGAATGGTGTCAGGCTGCTTTGCGCTGCTGCACATCTTCTTCCCTAGTTTTGATCTCTATCTGCTCACTCTTGATGTCGAGACGAAGGCGGTTGTAGATGCTCATGTACTGATTCGCAATCCACACCAAGGCGAACAGCGCGAGCAGATATCCGCGCCAATCTTGATAGAGCAACTTGTAGCGAGTGACGATCAAAAACAGAATTACTACGTACTGGCAAAAGCAATATTCACAGGTGAAAAGATAGAAAAATTTACGCCTGAAGACGTTGCGGCCCGGCTCGCACTGGCGCTTGCAATACTCGCGTGTCTCGCGAAAGATTTCTTCATGGGTTATGGTCCAGGCAATCGATGCAATTGGTATGGCCAGCACAAACAGCCAAACGAGTTGCAGGACTATAGGCATGGAGCAAATTCGATGCGCTGGTTGGCTGGGGGTTTGGCTGCGGAAGGGCTAATCGCGTCGTGCCGCTGCAACTTCACTCCGAAGAGATTCAAGGAAGGATTTGCCGGTGGTATTTAACTTCTGCTCCAGACGGCTGGTGCAATCGCAGTCTCCGCAAGCCCAGGGTTCCGAACCGTTCTGGTCGCGGCAGCGGCGACGATCGTGCGCGTCTTGCACGCGCGTCAGATCGAAGTATTGCTCCCAGTAGGGACGTTCTTCTTGGAGGGGCAAGGGACAATAGCAGACTTCGACCCATCGCGCGGTTTCGTCTGGGCAGAGGCGGGCATCTTTCATATTCCGGAGGTATTCGCCTTCGGCAACGGAGCCTTCGCCCAGGGTCTGGTTTTCGATAGCTTTCAAAAGTGCCTGCCGGCACTCCTGTTTCACACGGGCTCTTACCAGATATCGCATATGTGTATTCTACGATAGCTTCTGCAGAGTAGGATTCCAACGGTCGAAGAAAGACCGAGCAGTAAATCCAACTTGCCGTTAAACATTAGACAAATGATTACACTTGCGGACGTCAAAGCAGCAGCGGCACGGATTTCAAAGTCGATTTATCTCTCGCCGTGTGCGCGCTCGGAAACCTTTTCGCAGCTGACGGGGAATTCGGTTCATCTCAAGCTGGACAATCTGCAAAGGACAGGCGCATTCAAAGAGCGCGGCGCGCTGAACAAGCTGTTAACTCTGAGTGCGACAGAGCGCGAGCGCGGGGTGATCGCAGCTTCCGCGGGTAATCACGCGCAAGGATTGGCCTATCACGCGGGGAGATGCGGGATCCATGCGCTGATTTGCATGCCACTCACTACGCCGTTAACTAAAGTATCGGCGACAAAGTCATATGGCGCGGAAGTCATTCTGCATGGCGCTAATTATGACGATGCCTGCGAAGAGGCTGCCCGTTTGGGACAACAGCAAAATCTGACATTCGTACACCCTTTCGACGATGACGCCGTCATTGCGGGACAGGGAACGCTGGGACTTGAATTGCTGCAGCAATATCCGCAAATGGAAGTGGTGGTGGTTCCCATAGGTGGAGGCGGGCTGATTGGAGGAGTGGGCTGCGCCATCAAGGAGAGCAATCCGAAAGTTCGAGTGGTCGGAGTGCAGACGGCACGGTTGCCATCGATGAAGGTTGCGGTGACCGAGGGGAAGCCGGTAACGCTCGCACCCGCCGCTACGATTGCGGATGGAATTGCTGTGCGGCGAGCAGGAGAACGTACGTTGCCACTGGTGCAGAAGTATGTAGACGACATTGTCACGGTGGACGAGGAAGAAATCGCCAACGCTGTGCTGTTGCTGCTGGAGCGAGAAAAGACGCTCGCTGAAGGAGCCGGCGCGGCGGGCCTGGCCGCATTGATCAATCACAAAGTACAACAGTTGGCTGGGAAGAACGTTGCAGTGGTGATCTGTGGAGGAAACATCGATGTTACGTTGTTATCACGAATCATCGAGCGCGGCTTAGTGAAAGACGGACGCCTGGTGCGCCTCAGAGTTCATCTTCCCGACTATCCCGGTGCGCTGCACAAGGTCACGGGAGTTCTGGCGCAACATCGGGCGAACATTGTTGAAACTTCCTACGACCGGGCCTACTACGGGGTAAATCTCGGCGATACCGCCATCGACATCACGATGGAAACCAGAGGGCCGGAGCACATTGCAGAATTGCGTTCTGCTCTTGAAGCCGCCGGATATGCAAACGAAAGAGTTTTGTGAAGCGACTCTCCGCTATCGTTGGATCGGGTTTCTTCCTGCTGCTTGCGCCGGGCACCGTAGCAGGGCTGGTGCCATGGTGGATTACCCGCTGGCGCATGCAACCGCCACTATTGGGCTTTTCTGGCTTTCGCCTGATCGGAGGCCTGATGATTGCGGCGGGTATTGCGGTGGTGCTTGATTCATTTGCGCGCTTTGCTCTGCAAGGGGTGGGGACGCCGGCTCCGGTCTTGCCCACACGTCATCTGGTTGTGAGCGGCCTCTATCAATATGTGCGAAATCCGATGTACGTCGGAGTGCTGTGGGTGCTCCTGGGGCAGGGCCTGCTGCTCGGCGATGGGCGTTTGCTCGCCTACGGACTTCTACTCTGGTTAGGCTTTCACGTTTTTATTGTTGGTTATGAAGAGCCGACGCTTCGACGCAGCTTTGGGACGGAGTACGAAGCGTTCCGCCGCAACGTTCCGCGGTGGATTCCCCGTCTGAGTCCGTGGCGCGGCGGCGGAAATGAAACATAACCTGATTCAGATGTGTTGCCCCACATCAAGATGGAAACGCTGTAAAATTCATAGCATAACCGCGCGGCCAGCCGCCCTGCGCCAACTCGTCGAGCAGTCAGAACATAAGGAGAATTATCATGTCATCCAGTGCAAACAAAGTAGTCACCATGTCGGTCAATCCAATTCCCAAAGGCTATCACTCTGTAACTCCCTACTTAATCATCAAC
>MNGW01000138.1 GCA_001918935.1 Acidobacteriales bacterium 13_1_40CM_3_55_5
CGAAACCGGGATGCAGCGGGTCACTTCCCTGTTTGAGCAATACGTGAAGCTATGCCAATCACTCAACTACGAGACCATGATCGCAGCCGTGCGCATGGAGGATCCGGCTAAGCTGACGGACACCATCGCGGCGAACCTGCAACTTTCCATCGAGGAGAAGCAGGAATTGCTGGAGATATTTGATCCGGCGGAACGCCTCAGCCGTATCGGTGATGTGCTCGACATCGAGATCGAAAAGCTGAACATGGACCGCACCATCCAATCGCGAGTGAAGCGGCAAATGGAGCGGGCGCAGAAAGAGTATTACCTCAACGAGAAGATCAAAGCCATCCAGAAGGAATTGGGGCGCGGAGAAAAGAGCGAGTTCGACGAGCTGAAGAAAAAGATCGACGGCGCCGGCATGACCAAGGAAGTGCGCGACAAGGCGATCCAGGAGCTAAAGAAGCTCGAGGCCATGCCGCCAATGTCCGCAGAGTCTACCGTCTCGCGCAATTATCTGGACTGGCTGCTGGCAGTGCCCTGGAAAAAACGCTCTAAGGAAATCCGGAACATAAGCCGTGCGGAAAAGATTTTGAACGAAGATCATTATGGGCTGGAGAAGATCAAGGAACGCATCCTTGAGTTTCTAGCAGTACGGCAGTTGGTGAAGAATCCCAAAGGCTCGATACTGTGTTTTGTTGGGCCCCCGGGAGTCGGCAAGACTTCGCTGGGCATGTCCATTGCCAAGGCAACCGGACGTAAATTCGTCCGAATGTCACTGGGCGGAGTGCGGGATGAAGCCGAAATTCGCGGTCATCGCAGGACCTATATCGGCGCTCTGCCAGGTCAGATCATCCAGATGATGAAAAAATCGGGAACCAAGAACCCGGTGTTCATGCTGGATGAAGTAGACAAAATGTCGATGGAC
>MNGW01000052.1 GCA_001918935.1 Acidobacteriales bacterium 13_1_40CM_3_55_5
ATTGATGCCGTGACAGTCATTCACCCAGCCGTTGCCGTCATTATCCAAGCCGTTGTTGTTACACTCAGGCATATTCTGATAAATGTTGGCGGCTAATTCGGGATGCCTGTAGTCCACTCCTGTGTCCAGAAGTCCAATCACTACGTTGCGGCTGCCTGTGGAGAGCTGCCAGGCACTTGTCGCATGAATGTCCGCTCCGGCGACACCGTTCTGATCACCTATGTTCTTCATCCCCCATGTGAGCGGAAGAAGTGGATCGTTCGGCGTCACATCGCTGGGGAATACGCGATAGTCGGGCTCGGCATATAGGACATCGGGGTTCTGACGGTACATTTGAGCGGCAGCTAAGACATCCAAGTCAGTCGGAAGTTCAACCAGTTGGAGGTCCGGTACTTGCTTGAATGACAGTTTCGCTCTGGTACCCAAAGCCAGATGCGCGTGAACTTTCACCTCTTCTGACTTGCCTGAGCGAAATCTCACCAACAGCCGCCCTGGGACGTACTTCTGGGGGTGCTGGGGAGTTGGGTAACTCGGCTTCACGGCTTGCTTCTGCGCCCATGCCGTTGCCGGGCACATGCACAGAATCACGTTAGTGAGCAAAATGAACGCACCGAATTTCAAACGAGTCATAGAGACTTGGGGAATGGAAGGAATCCTACACGCTATCCGATCTAATGACATGAATGCCTTACGCGTCTACCAAGCCCAGCTTGCAATTCGCTTCGCGGGACCTAACAGGTAAGTCTCCACAGTTTCTGCGAGGGACAGCCTCAGGATTTTGGCTCAAGGCAGCCTTTGGTGCAACTTATTTATTGTCAGTCTACGCATTACCAAATAGTTCTTATTCATGGGTGCAACGCGAAGCGGTCACTTGGAACAAATGTTCCAAGTGGAATAGAAGATAGAAGACCTAACCCAATGTATTGATTTGACAGACGGTTGGTAGGGGCGGTGGGGATCGAAAACAATGCCGATTGGAATCTCAGGGAGTTAGAGGAAATGTCGAGGAACGCTAAGGCATTGAAAAGGAACGATAGGGAGTCCAACGGAATCCTTATTGGCCCCTCAATGGCCCCTCGTTTTTTCTGCCGCTGAGATTCCTTCGCGGTGGGTTTTCGCCCACTACCCTAGATACAAAGTTGGCTTCGGGCCCAAATCTCGCGGCACGGATGGCTAGCCAACGTTCACAATTAAGAACGGAATCGGCTGCCTACGGGATAGCCTCATCTCTCAGTAAGATAGATGATTGGCCCTTTGAAGCCTGAGTGTCTCAGAAACTTAGAAGACGAAACGCAGAGAAAGTTGCAAGCGGCGGGCGGGGTCGGCACCGACAGCTTGGCCGAAGAAAGGCGAAGTGACGTCGCCTACGAAATTTTGCCGGTTGACATCATTGAAAAGATTAAAGGCGTCCGTGGCAATTTCAAGTTTCCGTTCGCTGTGGTCACGTCCTGACAAATGAAAAGCCTTTGAGATTCGACTGTCGGCATCGAAAGAAGCAGGACCGTGGCCGGTATTGCGGGTCACTCCGGGCGGCCGGTCGTTAAACACCGTGTCATTGTTGTTGTCGCTCCCGGTGGTGATGTTGAATGGCCGGCCAGAATACGCCTTCACAATCGCGCCCACGCTGAAGCCCCACGGTAGAGTATAAATTGCCGCCAGATTGAAGCGGTGGCGGCTGTCATAATCAGACCGTCCCCATTCCGGGCGAAGGTCATAGTTATTGGCAGGCAGGAAATACAAGCCCGGCGTGTCGTCGAAAGAGTGAGAGAAGACATATTGCAGCAAGACAGTAGCGTTGCGACTCGGACGCGTCCTAAGGGTGAATGTCACGCTATTGGAGCGCGATGATCCCGTTGATTCGAATTGATTGATGTTGGCAAAACCGGGATTCGGCACGATGGTTGATCCTGGCGTTCCTGGCAAAGGCGCATTAACGTTTCGTGTCCGGTAGAGGTGAAGCCCGCGCACCGTGGTGAAATCGGCGGTCAAGTAATTCTTGCCTTTCCCGAGCTTGCGCTCGATGGCAAAACTGCTTTGCAGCAAGTATGGAAATGTCAGATCGGGAGAGGACACGTCGATGCGCTCGTTGCTTGGCAGAATTGAACTGGGCGTCTCGCCTGGAGGAAAAGGATTTGGATAAGACGGATTGGCAATAACAATTTGCTGAATACGCTTACCGTCATAAAGATGAGTCAGTTGCTCGATCACGTCGGGTTGCCGCTCGTAAAAGACACCAAAGCCGCCGCGCAACACGGTGTGCCCACTGCCCGAGGAGTACGCAAAGGCCAGCCGCGGGGCTACGTTTTTGAAAGTGTTTCCGTTTGACTGGCCCTCGTAGCGCAGTCCCAGGACAAGGGACAAATTTCGACGCAAGCGCAATTCGTCTTGCAGGAAAGAATAGAACTCATGCTGTTTGAACGAAATCTGGGGATCGCCGAAATTGAGCGTGAATTGGGCCGGTGTGTTTTGAGAATAAGAGGAGGAAAAACACGGGGAGGCGGGATCCGTCAAGGGGTCGAGGCACGAGAACGTAAAGGTGCCGCCGAAATTGGAGGCATCCACCGCTCGCACCCACTTAGGACTGAATCCGCCCCCAAAGCGCAGGGTGTGAATTCCGCGGCTTAGCGTAGCGATGTCCTCGAAATCTGAGTAGGTGTCCCGCCGGTGCTGCGCGATTTGAGCGCCTCCGGCGTTGAAAAAACCCAGGACGAGAATGGCGGGTTGGTCCGTGAGGCTCGTAGTGTCCTGGCGACGTTGGCGAAACGCAGCGCGAAATTCATTCAGCAGGTGAGGAGTGGGCGTTGCAGTTTCGAAGATGTTGAATTCATTGTGGTGATCGAAGTAGTGCGTGGCGCGCATAGGAAGATTGAAGCCTCCCACATTCTGGTTTTCGAGGAATTTATTCTTGTACTTGTAGGTGAGGCTCAGATTGTGGTTCGCGTTCAAGCGGAAGTTCAAGCGGCCGAATAGGTGCGTGTTTCGCTCGGGGGTTCCGAGATTTTCCGAGACAGGTCCAGAGAGTGTTTGCGCGTCAATCACCGCGCTATCGTTATTCACTTCGTGGCGTGCGGAGACAAGAAAAGTCGTGCCGTGAGCGATCGGGCCCTCCAGTTCGGCTTCGGATGTGTCTTGCTGATGAAGGGGTGTCACGGTAGCAAACGCATTGCGCGCGTCAAACGCGGAATTCTGAAAATCCGTGAATACCATCCCGTGGTACTTTTGGTGAATGCGGCGTTTTGTTTTCACCTCGATCCGGCCCCTGCCGGGACGCGCAAACTCAGGCGAATAAGGATTTTGATTGACTACAAGGTCCTTGATGCTCGAAAGAGGCAATTCCAAAGCGTCCGCCGGGACTCCATCCACGAGAATCCGTGGACCCATCGCACCTGCCACGCTCCGGTCCGTAAAGATGGAGGCCACAGAAAGCGGGTCGCCGTTTAACATTGGCAACCCGGCTAGGAAGCGGTCATCGAGGTGAACCCTATCTGCATTCTGTTCGGGTGACAGAGGATTCGCGTCGGCCGAGACATCCACCTTTTCCGTGACTTGCGAAAGTTTCATGCGAATCTGTATTGGAGGCGCAGGGGATGTGCCGACGTTTATTTGGCGTTCGGCCAGCTCGAATCCGGGGGCAATAACGGTAATGGTGTAATCTCCGGCAGGCTGGTTATCGAACGAAAAAGCACCCGTTTCATCCGTGGTGACTTCCGTTTCGTGCCCACCGGATTGCGGCGTTAGTTTGACCTTGGCTCCCGGTATGGATGCTCCTTTCGCATCCGTAACCGAGCCTGTCAGAGGGAAAACTTCCTGAGCAGCTGCGACGGAGGAGAAGACAGAAAGGAGAACGACAAGAAGCGCGATCAAGAACAGACTAGGGAGGATGTTCATTTCGGGAAGCGCGATCTGTCCAACAATGAGCGGACGTTGCCTTCCGAAAGTATGTGTGTCATGGGCACCCTCTTCGCCGAATTTTCCGGGGCCTGGAACGGGCGAAAGCAACCAAGCTAGGCTGTAACTGGATCGTCTTTCATGATCCTTTCCAACTCCTTCACCCACGTTCCAAAGTTGTGAGAAACACTTCGGCTGCGCCACCAGCTGAGCCATTCGAGGGCCTGATAGATCTCCAACTCGCGCAGGCAGTTACAAAAGGAATTCCATCCCATATCCGACGCGGTCTCTGCACGATATGCATTGAAGTACGCCCGCCACAACGCCAGTCTCTGCTCCTGCGTCCAATGCCCCGCAGTAAGGCTAGCCAAGTCATACCAACTCGGTCCGACAACAGCGGTTTCCCAGTCAATTGGCGCGATCCATTGCCCTGGCCTGCGCAGACGCAGCATGATATTCCTTCCAAAATACTGGCCATGAATTACGCTCTGGGGAAACGCTGCAAGCCCATCGATGCTGGTCACCAAACGCTGGACAGCTGGTTCGATAATTTTGCGATCTCCGTTTTCCAAGCTAGGCAAGAACTGGATCGTCTTTCATGATCCTTTCCAACTCCTTCACCCACGTTCCAAAGTTGTGAGAAACACTTCGGCTGCGCCACCAGCTGAGCCATTCGAGGGCCTGATAGATCTCCAACTCGCGCAGGCAGTTACAAAAGGAATTCCATCCCATATCCGACGCGGTCTCTGCACGATATGCATTGAAGTACGCCCGCCACAACGCCAGTCTCTGCTCCTGCGTCCAATGCCCCGCAGTAAGGCTAGCCAAGTCATACCAACTCGGTCCGACAACAGCGGTTTCCCAGTCAATTGGCGCGATCCATTGCCCTGGCCTGCGCAGACGCAGCATGATATTCCTTCCAAAATACTGGCCATGAATTACGCTCTGGGGAAACGCTGCAAGCCCATCGATGCTGGTCACCAAACGCTGGACAGCTGGTTCGATAATTTTGCGATCTCCGTTTTCCAAGCTAGGCAAGATCTTCGTGATGCGAGCCGCGCAATTCAGGAATCGCATGCGGCCGTGCCGCGGAAGGAACTTCGTCACGGACTTGGCGAGCACGCGGGTCGCGGCATGAAACCGGGCGGCCCATTCAGCCGCAGGCAACCACCGGGCGAAGTTCCGGGACTCCCGCAATCGAGAAAACCCTACGTCTTCCAAAAGCAGCCAATAAATGCCGCGCTTCGCATCCCATCGTTTGCCGTAAAATTCCGGAGTTCCCAACCGCAATGGTGCAAGGATTGAGCTGTACACCTCCACTTCGCGATAGCTGGGAGCGAGATCGGCATCGCGCACTCTGCGAGCCAGATGAGTCTGGTGTTTGGGATTCAGGTCCTTGAGGAAAACTCGCACAGATTGGCCTCCCTCCAGCAGCCCACACCAACGCTCGGAGTGGAAGCTTTCTGTATCCGCGAAATCCAAGCGATGCAACTTTCGGACGAGAACTCGGCGCTGGCGCAAGCCGGACAAGGAGGATTCCAGAGTCTCCCGGACCAAACGTTTCGTTTGATCTTCACGAGTCGTGCGGCGGGATGGGCGTTTTCCGGCTGCGGACTCTTGCGCGTTGATACGGTCAAGCACTGGCATGATTACTTCCACACAGCACTTGAATCAGCCCGGCCATATCGGCCTTGTACAGGTTCATGTGTTCCATTGCGATCTCCCATCGCGGATCGAACTTTTCGCTTTCCCAATCGAATGCCGCAAGCCGTCTAAAAATCTTGCCAATCAGCGCTAGTTGCTTGAGATCTTCCACCTGCACGCCGGACCATAATTCCTTCAAAACGGAGTGGTATGCGACGATGTCCACATGCGCTAGATCCACGGCAGGCACGCCCCACCCACTCATCTCCCAATCATAAGAAGTGAAGACGGCCCCGCTATGACTATCCCTACGAACCAACGCATTCTTTGGCTTGAAATCTCCATGAACAAAAGTCCGCGGCATCCGGTCAGAGTATTTCTCCAACTCATTCCAGTGCGACTCCAGCCACATACACTGGGACATCGCGCCAGAAACAATCATCGACTCTTCTTTCCGAAAGTTGCAGACCGCCAGAGCCTGGGCCAATCTTCGGTGAGCAGACTGCAAGTGTCGAAGGTAGTGTTGTGGCCCTCGGTCCGGAAGGGCCAAAGACTCAGCAATGACAGCCGATGATCTGTGAAGCAATCCCAACCATTCCGCCGCCAACCGAGAATGCTACGCAGACTGTCGCGAGTATTGCTCCCCATGCAGGCACTCAAAAAAGAGCCAATCAAACTCTTCGTCTCCGGGGACAGTTCCGTAGAAGTGAGGAGTCGCAACCGGTAGCTTGCACAAAAGTTCTCCATAGACGATGCGCTCATGCAGTGCGACCGGTCGTCGGCAGTACTTGGCAATAATGGCGGAGCCGCCCGGACCGGCGTCCGCAAGCCGATAAACAGTGGACTTGATGCGTTTCTTGAGCACTACGATCTCGCTTGGCTCAACTGCTAGGCGCTGCAATCTGTTCCAAGCAAGGACTGCCGGATGCTCCGCCAGGTTCGATCTTACGATTTCGAGGGCGGTCTCAGGCATTGGTCTGTCTCCCAGAGCTCGCGGCAGCGGCCCCCACGGCTGGCTCGTCGCTGCCGATTGAGAATTTCGGCGAAGTTACGCAAATAAGCCTCCCCTGATCGATGCGCAGAATGGTGTCGCAGTCTTTCAGTGGACTAAGGCGATGAGAAATCAAGAAACTAGTGCGGCCCTGCATCAGGTTTCTCATTGCGTCCATGATTACGGCCTCTGTTTCCAAATCCACTGCGCTGGTAGGCTCATCGAGGATCAAGATGGGAGCATCTTTGAGGAAGGCGCGAGCAAGCGCGATGCGCTGGCGCTCTCCGCCAGAGAGGCGAACACCCCGCTCGCCGACTTGAGTTTCGTAGCCCGCGGGCAGATTCTCAATGAACTCGTGGATGTTCGCCGCCTTCGTGGCGGCAATAATTTCCTGTACGCTGGCCGCGGGCCGGGCGTAGGCAATGTTTTCCGCGATGCTGCAGGAAAAGAGAAGGGGATCCTGGGTAACAATGGCGGACTGGTTGCGCAGGTCTGCCAGTTTGTAATCGCGAAGGTCAACCCCGTCGAGAAAAATGCGCCCTTCCGTAGGATCGTAGAAACGCAGCAGCAGGTTGACGAGGGTCGACTTCCCTGCCCCAGTAACGCCTGCAATACCGACTCGGGCGCCAGGCTCAACCTCGAATGAAATGTGTGTCAGAGCATGGCGCTCGGAAGGGTAATCGAAAGAAACGTTCTGGCAGATGATGCCGCCGGTTGCCCGAACGATGGAGCGGGCGTTGGGCTTTTCGATGACATCAGGCGTCTGATCAAGCAGATAGAAAGCTCTCTCCACACTTGCCAGATGGCCTTGAAGAGAGGCTGATTTTTTCCCGAGCGTCTTCATAGGTTCGTACAATTGCGCCAGGTAGCCCATCACCAGCAAGAGCTCACCGAGCGTGAGTGCGCCCAATTGAACCTGGCGGACGCCGACGAATAGCGCCACAGCCGTGCCAATGGCACTGGTGAGTCCGATCGCGAGACTGAATCTGCCTTCCACCCAAGCCAGATGCAGCCGCGCCCTCATTCCTTGCGTGGAATGCCGCACAAACCGCTCTTGTTCGGTATCTTCGCGTCCGAAGGCTTGCACAACCCGGATAGCGCCGAGCACCTCTTGCACAACGGCGAGGGCGGAACTGTCGTAGGCCTTTGCTTCGCGCGAGCTGCGGCGCAGTCCCCGACGATAGATCTTGGAGACCGCATAAAGGATTGGCGAAATGAAGAGCGCGACCAGAGCCAGTTGCCAGTCGATTCGCGCGGTAACGTAAAACATACCGACGAGTGTCAGGCTAGATTTGCTGAAAGGAACCAGGTAATCGACGGTGATCGACTGGATCGAAGCGGCATCCGTTTGCACGCGATAGAGGGAGTCCACGGTGCCCTTGGCGTCGTGATAGGACAGGGACAGGCGCTGGACTTGACGGAAAAGCTCCGCTCGGAACTGCAGGAGAAGTTTTTCGCCGGTGTACGTTTGAAGCATCGATACAGCCAAATTTTGCAATTGCGTCAAGATGGTTACGACGATCAGCAGTGCCGCGGCGAAGATCAGTGCTGATGCGGGCGTAACGGGAGCGGTGGAGGGCCACAGCGCCCGAACCAGGCGCGGAAGGGGATGCGAACCCAGTCCGCTGTCCACGGCGATCTTGAGTGGTAAGGGCATGAGCAGAGCGAGTGGACTTGCCAGCATACTAAGCAAAAAGAGCGCGGCGATGTGGCTCCAGCAAGGGCGCGCTTGCTGAAACAGCCGGCGATACAGGACGGTGTCGCAAGGCCTTGTCATCTAGCTTCCTCGAATCCGAGCTTATTCAGCGCGCGGCAAACAGCGGCGGTGGCACTCCCGGCAGCTTGGAAAGTGAGTCCACCGACGGCCAACGCCAAGGCGCCAAGGATACAGGAGGCAGCCCAAGCATGGTCAGAGCTTGCAGCCCAGGCCAAAACCGCAAGCGATGAGGCAAGCACCAAGCCAAGAAGCGAGAATCGCGGATAACCATGCAAACGAACAAGCTGTTTGCCGGAACCGTATTCTTCGCTGACAAGACGGAGACGGACATTTCCGAAGATACCGCTGCCCACCTCCAAATCCCAGTCGTCGTAGTCTCCGCCTCGCCGGACCACAGCAGCGGCTTCCCGCAATGTCGATTCGATCGCCTGCAATCTTTCAATCGAGCTTTGCCCCTTTTCATTCCACAAGCGGAAACCGCGCCGTAGTGGAAACGATAGGCCGACCTTGCGTCGATCGCGCCAAAGGGCAAATTCATAGCGGAGGCGTCCCCAAAAACGCGCCAGTGGCTGCAGCAGATAAAGAAATGCAGTGAGGATCCTGAGCCGGACTCGAGCAAAGTGAGTTTCCGGACAGGATGAAAAACGAACGCAGGATATGCGCAATGCCACAGTGAGGAGACCAACCGACAAACACAGAATCAATAAGGGCAGTGCGACAAGAAGCCGAGGCCAGAGGAAGCCCATTGCCGAAAGACCAGCAAGCAACACGTTGAGGAGAACCCACTCTGGCATGGCCGGGAGTGAGTGCAGCAGGCCGGGCTGGGGAGAGTACATCCTTGTATAGAATGCCGTTCCCCAGGTCCCCTGATAGATTCGTCCGCGCGCACATTGAACGCTGCGGAGAAGGCCATCTGAGTAAATTCGGCCGCCCCAGGCGATCTGTCCGGCAGTGTTATATTTTTCCGGCCATTTCCTTTCGACCATGGCTTCTGCCTTGCCGTAACCCACTTGCTGCTTCCAAAACCCGCACAAAGTGCCACGGCAATGATGCAGCACCATAGCGGCCGGACTGAAACCCAAACGCCCGCCAGCTTCCTGAATGCGCCAGCAAACATCGACGTCGTCCCCAGCAACGCGGAATTGGGAATCGAAACCGCCGATCGACTGCAGCCAGTCTCGCCGAAATGCCATGTTGCATCCCGGGAGGTGCTCCGCTTCTTGGTCAGAGAGCAGCACATGGGTAGGTCCGCCCGGTGCATGCGCAATGCAAGCCGCCACTTCGCCATCATCGGGAAACGGGATGTTCGGGCCACCTACGCCTGCGGAGTTGGCCCTCTGAAACGTCAATGCTAGATAGCTGAGCCAGTCAGGATCCGGTGATGCGTCGTCGTCAAGGTAAGCGATAATTTCTTCGGTCGCAGCAGCCAGGCCCAAATTCCGGGCATTGCTCAGTCCGCGATTCTCGGTGCGGATAACCCGCACGTTATACTCGAGAGCAATATCGCCCGCGCCGTCCGTTGATCCATCGTCAACGACGATGACCTCATAGTTCGGATACCGCAATTTTTCGAGCCCTTCGAGGCACTGCCGGATGGTACGACTTCCGTTGAATGTGCAAACCACGACGGACGCTCGCGGCCAGCAAATGCCGGGTTCAAACGGCGCGTCCGCAAAAGCTCTGCGCACGGAACTCAGTGCGGGCTTCGGTATTCGGTCATGATCCGTTAAGCCAAATTTCCAGTCTTTGACCTCCTGGCCGTGGTTGTGCCACTCGTCGGTCCAGGAATAAACGAAGGCGCCCGCACAACCTGCGACAAATGCGGTGCGGATCTGCCAGTCGAGCGATGCTGCCTGTGCAGCCTCGCCGTTTCGCATGCTATCCAATCCAATTTCCGTCATGAGCAGAGGGCGATTGCCAGCCAAGTTTTGCAGCCGGGCAAGATAGGCTTCCAAGCGCGGCCGGGACTCCAGAAAAACGTTGAAACACACCAGATCCAGAAACTGCAAGTCCAGGTATTCCGTGGTCGGATAGTTGGCGTAGCAGAAGAGCCCTTCGGGATCCTGGTCTTTGGCCGAGCAGAAGAGACTTTCAATGAACCGCTCTATCTTGCGTGCGCCGTGCCATCGCACAATATGTGCGGGAATCTCATTGGCGATGGTATAGGACAGAACGGCGGCGTGACCGCTGCAGGCCCGCGCGCCTGCGTTTACCTGGCTCCTTATGTCTTTAAGCGCCTTCTTGTCTTCTAGAAATGCGAAATGCCGTTCGCCTTGCAAGCCGACCATAACGCGAAGGCTATGTTCCTGCGCACAGTCCAGCAACCATCTTGGCGGAGCGTTGTACGTGCGAATGGCATTCATGCCGGAAGCAGCGATTAAGGCGAAGTCCCGTTCAACGCCCTCACGTGATGGATAGGTATGTCCGTCTTGATGAGGGCGGAAGGGACCATAGGTCACGCCGCGGACGTAGAACTTTTCCTCACCAACCCAGAGAAACTTGCCACGCAGCGTGGGCCGGACCCACGGGGTCACGGTTGCTCGGGCCACACGGGGAATGGACAACTCGAAAGTGGTGGTTGGTGCGGGGAGGACCGTTGCGCTCATGGCTTGGGGACCGCCGAGTGACGAGCCCGCTCCCCAACTGTCACGCTGCAGGGGCATGGGAGCGCGCCTCTCCAAGCAGGCCAAGGTCGTGTCGTGCCGGGTCAACGCAGCCCAATGTGGGTCTTTGAGATATGTGCCAATTCCAA
>MNGW01000028.1 GCA_001918935.1 Acidobacteriales bacterium 13_1_40CM_3_55_5
GAATTCCTGCGGTGCCAGTACGAAACCTATCAGGAGAATCGCAGAAAGAGCCTTCATACGACGGCCGATTCTCCTCTGGTCTTGCCGCCACTCAGCTTCAGCCAATCCCGCTGGTAAACGAAGGAAATTGCCAACAGCAGAATACCAAGCACGATGAAACTCAGAATGCGATATTGACGATCAAGCTGCGAAGTATCGTAAATGAATACCTTGACGGTTGTGACAGCAATCAGAAATAGAGCCAACCAGCGCACGAAGGCGGAGCGCCGCCAGAAACCTACCACCATTAACATCGCGCCGTAAGCCATCCATACAGCAGAGTAGGTGAAATCGCGGACGATCTCAACCCGGTGAAATCTTGACCACTGGGATGGATTCCATTGACCCAGCAGCGGCCGCACATCAGCCATTTGTCGGGAATAGTAATCGGCCACCTCGCGGCTGAATGCGATCAATGCCAGCAGATTCAAGGCGACCACAGCAATTGCCGCCGCTTTCGCGCCTATCTCGTCACCGCGTTTGAAACCCTGCCAAGCCATGATTGCGAGCGCAGCGATGGCAACTGCGTGAGTCGCCATTCGGGCATTGAAAATGAGCGTGGTGGAATAAAAATTGTCGATAAACAGCAGCCGTGCGACTGCCAAAACTACCGCTCCAATGGCGAAGGCGCTGAGAAAATCGGAGTGAATACGATCCCCCACCCAAAACAAGACGACAGCTTCCACCAGCCAGCCAATCGTGATCCAGTGGGCGTCCAAGCGGATGGGAATTGCGACGGTGATGAACCCGATGGCCAATGCCAGATGCAACAGTTGCAGAGTTTTTGCTGCGGCCGGATCCGGATAACGGAGACGCATCTGCCGGCCGAGGAAAATGTAAACCGCAGCCAGGGCCAGCGCGAACCAGGCCACTGCGTTCCGATTGACGGCCTCATACATAGCGTACAACTGGAGAAAGTACACGCCCGCATTGATGAACACGAGCAGGAAGGTCCACTTGCCAGAGAAAGAAGTTCCGCGTAGCGCCGGCGTCCCGCCGGCAACCGGGGTAGCGTCTTCTGGCTGTCGGGCAATAATCGGCGCGATGGCGAAAATCGCGAAGAAAAGCGTGGCAAATCCTAAAGTAAGGCGAAGCTGGGTGCGATCGTAAAATGTCGAATACCAGCCGACATAAAGCAGCAGTGTGCCCAGGTAACTCAACCACAAGAGTCGCCGCCAGGGCTCGATTGCCAGCAGCGCCAAGGTAGCCAGGTCGAGCAGGACAACATATGAAAAAAGCTGCAGCTCTTTGTTCTGGCCTGTAGAAAGGAGCGCGGGAGTGGCAAAGCCACCGGTAAGAGCGAAGACAGCCAGGATTTGGGCATTCTGAGTAATGGCCAGGGTGGCGGTTGCGGCAGTAACGATCAGCATGGCGAAGAAGGCCACTCCACTGGGAATCAAACTGTAAACGTGGAATGCCGCCCAGAGTGATAAGTAAAGAACGCCGATGCCTACACCTTTCAACGAGTAAGAAAATATGGTGTAACCACGGGAACGAAAGCGTTCGCTCCACACTACGACCGCGATGCCCGCTAATAGGCCTATGGTGACTCGACCGGCGGGACCAATCCAGTTGTTATCAAACGCGAATTTCAGGAAATAGGAGACCCCAATCAGCACCGCCGCAATGCCAATGCGATTGAGCCAATGCGAACCAATGCGGGATTCGAGATTTGTATCCTGCGTTGGGGCAAATGGCGATCCACGCCCCGGTTGGGTTTGTTGAACCGCGCTGGGGGTCAACCGTGCAGGCAGCACTGTTGGTGGGGGCGGAGACGGCGGAGCTTCCGGCTCCGCCGCGACTGAGGCCGATTCGATACCGGCGGCACGCTCGAGGCGGTACACCCGCGTCGTTAGTTCGCGGACGAGCAGCTGGAGTCTCTGGAGTTCGTTGTTGCTTTCGCTACTCAATGGCGCAATCTAAGGGCCCACACGGATGTGAGGATCGGCTTCACTGCCATCTTCAAAATGGAAATGTGCCTCGTAAGTGTGGTCCTGCGCCTCGGGGCGTGCCGGTCCAGAATTAATCTGGTATGTATGTTCAGGGTTCTCGCCTGGAAACTCGCGATAGAACGGATGCTCCGGCGCGGAATCCTTTTTCTCGTCGATGGGCACGAGCTTAGTGACTCTGAATTTCTTACCATAAGAAATCCAATGCACTGAATCCTGTTTCGAAATCGAAATATCGATTCCAGGATGGTCGTGAGGCTCTTCTCCCTCTCTGACCACGTAGACCTTTCGATCTCCGATCTCTCCAGGCATCTCATACAGCTTCGCAGCTTCCGCCATAAATCCTCCTTGCCGGCAAACGCCGACATCATACGTCATCTGGAACGAAGTAGTTGCTGAAATTTAGGCCGATCATGAAGATTATCGAATTCTGGAGCGGCGCGCATTTCACCCAGTGAATAGCCCTGCGCGGCCGCCTTTTCAAGCCAGGCTAAGGCCATATCCTTATCTCCAAGTTGATTATGAACAATGGCTCCCGTGAAAAGATATTCCGGATTTTCAGGACTGAGGTCGAGCGCTTGTTTCAGCTGCTGCAAGGCTTGAACGCGATCGTTCAGCATTGCGTAATAACTCGCCATCAAGATATGGGGATCGCCGTCCCTGGGATTAATCTTCACAGCCTCTTCAGCCATGCGAATGGCGCGCTCATAAACCGATCGCACCTGATCGCGTCTTCCCGGGGCCCAGTAATAAGCCCTCGCCAGGTTGCCACAGGCAATGTAGTCGTGACTGTCAGAGGTGCAGGCGTGTTCAAAAGCGGAAACCGCTTCCTCAAAACGGCGAAGATCGAAGAAGGCGATTCCTAGATTTGAGTAAGCTTCCGAAGCCGGAGAAAGCTCAACAGCTCTTCGCAAAGATTCGATGGCTTTCTTGTAATCTCCCATCAAAATGTAGACCCCTCCGAGATTCCGATATCCGTGAGGGTCGTCTGGGGCGAGTGCAATAGCCTGATTGAACTGGCGGGCGGCGTCGGCGTATCTGGCGTGATGGGCATAGAAGCTACCCAACCATTGATATCCTGCCCAATATTGCGGACGCATCTGAATTGCGAGCTGGTAGGTATTCTCCGCCTCCGCAAGCTTGCCCAATTTTTCGTAGGCGGAGGCTAGCCCGCGATAAGCATCTTCACTAGTCGAGTCGAGTTGCGCGGCACGTTGGAATTGCTGCACCGCCTCTTCGTATCTGCCCCTGCTGGTGTAGACCGTCCCCAAACAGGTGTAGCCACTGGCGAGATTGGCATCCAGAGCAACGCTCCGTTCGCAGGCCGTCATTGACTTGCTCAGCCATTCGGGCTCGTAGGTGGCGTCGTACTTGGCCCAATAGGCTTCTCCCAGGCCCGCGTAGGCCAGCGCGTACTTTGGATCTTGTTGCAAGGCATGAGTGAAGAGCGCAATGGCGTTGCTGACATTTTCTGCCTTATGGAAATCCTGCAGATATCCGCGACCACGTAAGTAGAAGTCGTACGCGGCGGGCTCTTGAGTCCCGTGTGAAACCAATGCCGCATGCTCATTTCCTTCTAACTGCAAGCCCAGCATGGTGACCACGTTTTCTACCACCTTGTCTTGCACCGCAAACACGTCGTCACTTTCAGCTGTAATGGCATCAGCGTGTAACTGTCGCATGGTTTTCGTATCTACCAGGCCGTAGGTTACACGCACTCGGCCACCAGATTCTTGCAGCGAACCCTCCAAAACCAGACTTACCCCAAAACCTTTGCGAGCCTGTTCCACAGTGGTAATGCTCTCAGCCCGAACTTCGCTGGCAGGCACAATTTCGAGAGGATACCTGCCGCTAAGTTGTGTGAGCTTGACGGATAGGATCTCCGTGAGCCCGTCGGAGAAAGCCTTGGTGCCTGCCTGATTACCGGTGGCGGTGAAAGGCAATACTGCCAAATGAATAGGCGGTGCAGACTGTTGGCCATTCAGCCAGCGGTCAATCTCCGTCCGCTTGAAGAGTCCCCCGACTAGGATCAATGTCGCTACCAACAAGGCAACGATCGAAGCATGTTTGATGTCGAGAATTTTTTTTGCCCACCAGTACATTTGAGCGCGCGGAACGGCCTTGCCCGCTTTTAGCAACTGCAAGTCTCCCTGCAACTCGCGCGCACTGGCATAGCGTTGCCGTGGATCTTTAGCCATGGCTTTGAAAACCAAAGCTTCAAGACCATGGGGAATCTTGGGATTGAAGATACTAATGGCAGCGGGCGTTTCTGTGCGAATTCGATCGCTGGTTGCCACGAAACTGCTGGCTAGGAAGGGGTGATGGCCGGTCAACGCTTCATAAAAAACCACGCCCAGCGAGAACACATCCGCTCGTCCATCCGGCGCTTTTTCCAAAAGGACTTCTGGAGACATATAGGCAGGGGTACCCGCCATCGTTCCGGAGCGATCCACTGTGGAACTCTGGTCGGAGCGTGGCAGGTATTTGGCGACGCCAAAGTCCAGGATTTTCACCTGACCCGAGGCAGTGAGCATGATATTTTCTGGCTTAATGTCGCAGTGAACGATGCCGCGTTCGTGGGCCGCGGCCAATGCGTCCACGCACTGGGTGGCGATGTCGAAGAATTCTTGCAATGAGAGAGGCCTCCGCAGGCGCTGTCTGAGGTTTTCTCCCTCTACGTACTCCATGATCAGGAAGATTTCCTCTCGTTCCTCAACGACGTCATAAAGCGCAGCCACATGAGCATCGCTGAACCGGGAAGCGCGTTCGTCTTCCAAAAAACGGCGACGATAACCTGAATCAGCCCGCAATTGGGGCGCGAGTCGCTTCAGTGCGACCTGTCGCTTGAGCTTCGTATCCTGGGCAAGGTAAACCTCGCCCATACCGCCTTTTCCCAACCGCTCGCCAACGCGAAAACGTCCTACCAGCGCCCCGGAGAGGAACTCCGAGCTTTGGGTCGAGGTGGTGGGCGCTGGCTGAAACTCTGCCATAGGGAACCCCAGGAAGTCGGGAAGCGATGGCCAAGCGGTCACTTACGGTGTCGTAGCCGCATGCTGAGCCGAATCTTACTCCTGCACTGATAGGTGAGCAATTGCAGTGGTTCCGCGAACCTTGCTTCGCCAAAGCCGCAGATCAGCGCAGTTCCGTGACGAGCTATCGGCAGCGGTGTCAAAAGTTCGGCACATTTCTGTCGGCGCACAAATACTCGGTGTGGAATTTTCGGCACTTTTCCGTGCCTTCATCGAGGTTCTTAGCTCTTGCCTTCGACCCCCGGCGTGCATGCTTCAGGTCTTTCTACGGCACCGGCCAGAAAATTCATTCAGGATTACCAGTGCTCCACAAATGTGCGAACCCGGCCTGCTCGAATCGGTTTCGTCCCCTGACGTTTGAGAAGGGAAGCGGGATGATCACTGTCCCGCTTCCCGCAGCTATCAGAAAAGTGGCTGCAGATTCTTGCCTTATAGAACTACGAGCAGCAACCGCACAAACGTGACCGGTTGCTGAACTGCGGCCAGCGAGGAAAGGTGGCACACATGCAGCAGATGAGAAAGCACCTTTGCGCGATTTGCGGGGACGAAAAATCGGCTGGCGGGCTGTGGTTCCTGCTGGCGGAGAATCGCTGGGAAGATAAACTGAAAATCCTACAGTGGGATCCTCAATTGGCCCGGCAAGACAGAATCCGCCGTGCCTGTAGCGCGGCCCATGTTCAGGAACTTGTGGTCCACTGGATGACGACTGGAAGCCTCAGCTATCCTTTGCCCGAGTCTCCTCAGACGACAAACCCGCACCGGAATTCGAAGGGGCCTGGCCGGTACGGGCCGATATCGATACCCACGTCGCCCGCCAGATTGGCGAACTTGCCATCCATCGTGACAGTGTGAAACGCGTGCTCAGTGAGAGTCCGCAATATTTAAAAACTATACTCGACGCATTGATCGCGGCACTGCAACGCGAAAGTCGGACAAGCGAGCCAGATCCTGTGGCGGAGAACGAAGCTCAATTCGCCGCCTCACGGGAAATGTGAACTCTGAGCGCGGAGTCAGGAGGAATGACAGTACGTCAGAACGCCTACTCCCACTCAATGGTTCCCGGCGGCTTTGAGGTCACGTCGTAGACTACCCGGTTCACTCCCTTCACCTCATTCACGATCCGGCTGGAAATCGCTTTAAGTACCTCGTGGGATAGCGGCACCCAGTCTGCCGTCATTCCATCTTCCGAATGTACAGCGCGGATTGCGCAAGTGTAGGCGTAGGTACGCTGATCGCCCATCACTCCCACCGACATCACCGGCAAAAGTACGGCGAATGACTGCCAGATTTTCGTGTACAGCCCGGCTTGCTTGATTTCGTTGACCACAATGTCGTCACATTCACGCAGGATGGCTAGCCGGTCCGGGGTAACTTCGCCCAGAATTCGCACCGCTAATCCGGGTCCGGGGAAGGGCTGGCGTTGAAGGATTTCTTCGGGCATGCCGAGATCACGGCCGATTTTGCGTACTTCATCTTTAAACAGATCTTTGAGTGGCTCGATCAGTTTCAATTTCATCTTGTCGGGTAGTCCGCCGACGTTATGGTGGGTCTTGATGGTCTGAGATGGTCCCCGCACTGAACGTGATTCAATCACGTCTGGATAGAGAGCTCCCTGCACCAGCCACTCCACCTTTCCCTCCTTTTTCTCGATGGCGTGAGGGTCCCTCCGGCCAGCTTGTTCACAAAGCGCTCCGTCGCCTCCACGGCAATGACATGCAGACCGAGTTTGTCACGCAGGTTCTGTTGCACTTTTTCGAACTCGTTCTTGCGGAGCACGCCGTTATTGACGAAAACGCAAGTGAGTCGGGAAGGATTTTTGCCGTCGCGCAATGCCCGGTCCACCAGGATCGCAGCAACGGCTGAATCCACGCCGCCGGAAAGCGCACAGATGGCGCGTCCGTCGCCCACAGTCTGCCGCACGTTGGCGACGGTAGCATCGATGAAGTGTTGGGGAGTCCACGTTGGCTTCCCGCCGCAAATGGCCAGGACAAAGTTACGCAGGATGTCGGTTCCGGATTGGGTGTGGTGCACCTCAGGATGAAACTGCACTGCCCACATCTTCCTCTCGGGGGCTTCGATGGCAGCCACGGCAGTCGACGAACTGGCAATCAAACGAAAACCGGCAGGAAGTTCTACTGCTTCGTCGCCGTGAGACATCCAGACAGAAAGTTTCTTCGGTAGTCCCTCAAAAAGTCGGGAGTGATCTGTGACTTCCACACTAGCGTGGCCGTACTCACGTTTTTCGGCAGCACGTACCTTTCCGCCCAACGCATGCACCATGAACTGCAGCCCATAACAAATACCGAGCACCGGCAATCCAAGCTGGAGCACCCGCGGATCAGCGGGAGGAGCATCGGCGTCATACACTGAGCACGGACCGCCAGAGAGAATGATGCCAACCGGCGAGTAGCTGCGGATTTCCTCAAGGCTGGCAGTACAAGGCAATACCACTGAAAAGACATTTTGTTCGCGGATGCGGCGTGCGATGAGCTGGGAATATTGCGCGCCAAAGTCGAGGACAACGATGGATTGGGTTTCCACGGATAAATGTCTCAAATCGGAAACAAAGTGTAAAGCGGAAAAGGTAATTGTCGAATGGCCATCGGATTACTGAATATCGCTGAGGATGAGTTCGTCCGGATCAATACCACTGCCGGATCGAGGAGTGAGCGAGGATTGCGAACCGCTATCGGTTAAAGGGGATTGAACTGTCTGGGACACCAAACTTTGTTCCGGAAAGCTAAGGACCGCGACATAAGCAGCGAGCCTTCCTACATATAGAAAATCTACGATCGCGAAATACAGCAAAGCTACCAGCAGCACGCCGCCCAGTATCACTCCCGCAGGCAGGACTCCGGAAAAAGCTAAAGGAATCGCTACGACCGAACTCGCCACCACAAAGACGACGACATGAGCCACCTCGAACCATGTTCCGGCCGCCAGTACAGATCCAGTGCGCGCTCGGCAAAAATCCACTGCAGACGCGACGGCACCGAATGCGTCGCGCCCCTCGGCAACTACGAAGATTGCCGCCAGCGATAGAAACCAGTTCAGCATTGCCCAAGCCAGCCACACCAGCATTACCATGCTCAGAAAAATGAGGGTGGCGCTACCCGGTGAGGGATCAGCCGTAGACGATGCAAAGCCCGCGAGCAGCAATCCTCCCACACAACTCACAAGGGCGGCGAGCGTGACTCCGACGCGAAAAAAGTTAAGACCCGCAAGCGAGCGAAACTGCCTCGCTCCTTCCCCGGCGGAGAAATTCGGCCGAGCGGATTGAATTTTGTCCTCTCCAAAATAGTCGACCAGTCCCTTAAGAGTGGCTCCTCGTCCAAATGATGCTGTTCCTATCCATGCCAGTGTCATCGCGAATATAAGTACAAGGCCGGCTGCCACGAGGCGTGGTCCGCTGCCGCTGAAAATATGAAGGATGGCATGAGAAATCAGAAAAGGCTGGTGGCTTCGCAAAAGCAACAAGTCGGCGTCCGAGACCGGCAAAGTATCCAGGTACTCCACAAACGAGAAAAACAACAGTATTCCGGCAGCGAACCCCAGGCTCCATCGCCAGGAAATTTCCGCCAAGCCTAACGAGTTGGGGAATGAGAACTCATCTCGTTTAGGATAGCGTAAGCTGCGCGCTCGTGCGGCGGCCGCGCGCTCAAAGGCTACTTGATCTGGAAATTTCGCGGATCGAGGGAAACATTATTCAACACTCGGGTGACAGCTACATCCCACTCCAACAACTTTGTGAATCCGTTTTGAAGTTCCTTGGTAAACCTGAGTTCGTAATGAAATGGCAGCGTCAAGCCATCCGAGTTCTGAAAATCGCCAAACCGCTCTTCGATGCGGTATTGAGTCTCCTGCTGTCGTGCACTCTCAACGTCGTTGGCTCCAATTCCTGCCTGGATTGATACCTGATATGTCGTCATTGCATGCCTGAAGGTTTCTGGTTCGAAGTATAAACGGATTGCCAAGTCGGTTCCCTTTTTGGGGCGATAGCGAATAACCTGAAACTCGCGTCCTTCAAATTTCTTAATCCCCTGATAGGTAAGCTTGGCTTTTCGTTCTTGAACATCCAGTAGCGGCCAGGCCGTGACTAGCACCCCTCCTAACAATCCTTCGCGCAGGGGGGCGTCTTGGCCTTTTAAGAAATCCCCGAAGTCGGAGTAAGTCTTGTCCGCATAGGTAGCCGCTACACTAGTCTTTTCGCCGTCCCAGATTAATTGCTCGCCGCTATACTGAGGAGCAGTGACCTTCAGCACTATGCGGGACTTTCGTCCTTCCGAAGCGAGCCCTGCCTTGCCGGCCAGTTGGCCCGACCCACCCACCAGAAGCTTGTATGTCGCCGTTCCCTCCACAACACGGGACTTGAGACCGGCTCGGACTTGCGCCGAACCCAAGGATTGAAGGTGCTTCGCAATCACATCCTCGGGCGTCAGGTCGCCCGCCCTGAGCGGGACTGGTGCAGCCAACAGAAAAGAAATCCAGACCCCAAATGTAGCCCGTTGGGCCGCCGACAACAGCATGCCTCACCTCGCAGATCGTTGCCGCGCAATTTACCTGCAGGTGCTGGGTTTGTAAATGAAAATCCTTGGCAATCAAAACTCAGCGGATCACGATGTTGACCAATTCCCCGGGCACGACGATGACCTTCACCACTTGCTTGCCCGCCATAGCCGCGCGAATTTTCTCGTCGGCCAGAGCGCGCTCACGCATGACACCTTCGGTGGTGTCCGCCGGCACGACAATGCGGCTACGCAGCTTGCCATTGATCTGCACCGGAATTTCGATTTCTTCTTCCTTCGCCAGAGCCGGATCGTATTTCGGCCAAGGCGCTCGGAGCAGGCTGGTCTTCTCACCTAACACTTCCCACAATTCGTGGGCAAGATAAGGCGCAAATGGTGCCAGCAAGAGCGTCAGATCGCGCTGGACTTCCGCCAACAGTGAGACCGGAACACCTGACGCGGACGCGGCCGTCCCTTCCATGCGATCATCGATGCCGTAAAGCTCGTTTACCAATTCCATGATGGCCGCAATGCATGTATTGAAATGCCAGCGCCCCTGGAAATCGTCGCTCACACGCTTGATGGTTTGGTGGAGCTTGCGTTGAATAGCGCGGGCTTCGTTCGACAAATTGGCGGGCACTGGTTTGCGCCAGTCCGGATGGTCGGGCTGCGCATGCCGCGCGACAAAACGATAGACCCGGCCCAAGAATCGCTGTATGCCTTCAATCCCTTTATCCTGCCAGTCCAGATCGCGATCCGGAGGCGCGGCAAATAAGCTATAGAGACGCGCGCCATCGGCGCCGTAACGGGCCACCATCTCGTCCGGCGTAACGACATTTCCAAGGCTCTTGGACATCTTGGCGCCGTCTTTGATCACCATGCCCTGCGTGAACAAGCGCTCGACCGGTTCATCGTTCTGTACCAGTCCCAGGTCGCGCATGCACTTGGTCCAGAAGCGCGAATAGATGAGGTGGAGAATGGCGTGCTCCACGCCGCCAATGTACTGGTCAATCGGGAACCAATAAGCAGCGATGTTGCTGGCGAAGGGGGCTTTGTCGTTGTGCGCATCGGTGTACCGGTAGAAGTACCAGGATGAGTCGACAAAAGTGTCCATGGTGTCGGTCTCACGCCGCGCCGGTCCGCCGCACTTCGGACAGATAGCGTTCACGAACTCCGGAATTCGACCAAGTGGTGAGCCTCCGGTCAACGTGATGTCCACGTTCTCGGGCAAGAGCACTGGCAAGTCTTTCTCCGGCACGGGGACAATCCCATCCTTCTCGCAGTACAACATCGGGATGGGTGTGCCCCAATAACGCTGGCGAGAAATGCCCCAGTCTTTTATGCGATAAGTAACCGTCGCTTTGCCAAAACCATTTTTCTTCGCGTGTTCTGACATCTTCTTAATTGCTTCTTCGCAGTTCAGGCCGCTAAACGGGCCGGAGTTCACCAAGGTGCCATTCAAGCTCGTGAATGGGAGCGGCGGCTCGGCGACGGTCTCTTCTGGATCCGCAGCTCGAGGGACGATCACGAGCCGGATCTCAAGGTTATATTTCTTGGCGAACTCATAGTCGCGCTCATCATGGGCCGGAACACTCATGATGGCCCCGGTGCCGTAGTCCATCACAATGTAATTCGCCACCCAGATTGGAACCCTTTCGCGGTTGTACGGATTGATCGCGTAGCGGCCGGTGTTCACTCCGTGCTTTTCGATTTCACCGATATCCCCCGCCTCC
Organism: Acidobacteriales bacterium 13_1_40CM_3_55_5; assembly: GCA_001918935.1. Lineage (GTDB taxonomy): Bacteria > Acidobacteriota > Terriglobia > Terriglobales > Acidobacteriaceae > 40CM-3-55-5. The sequence continues at coordinate 11,256 of MNGW01000028.1, forward strand.
TTAGCTTTCCGCTGCTCGGCGATCAACTGATCCACTCTGTCTTTCAAGCTGGGATCGCTCGCCGTGAGGTCGCTCACGAGCGGATGTTCCGGAGCGAGCTGCACCGAGGTTGCTCCGTAAATAGTGTCTACACGGGTGGTGAAAACCGAAATCGACGATCCAGCTGTCCCCGGCGGTCCCTCAAGTTTGAAATCTATCAGCGTGCCTTCGCTGCGGCCGATCCAGTTACGCTGCATGGTGCGAACTTTTTCCGGCCAGCTATGTAACTTTTCCAGATCGCGGAGCAACTCTTCGGCATACTGCGTGATTCGCAAGAACCATTGCTCGAGTTCGCGCTGCTCGACGACGGTGTCTTCGTGACGCCAGCACCGGCCGCCAACTACCTGCTCATTCGCCAGCACAGTCGCGCACTGCGGACACCAGTTCACCTTGCTCTTCTTTCGATAGGCAAGCCCGCCTTCGTAGAACTTCAAGAAGAACCACTGATTCCACTTGTAATATTCCGGCAGGCAAGTTGTGACCTCGCGCGCCCAGTCGTATGCGAAACCCAGGCGCTTCATCTGGGCCTTCATGTTCGCAATGTTGCGAAACGTCCATTCGCGTGGCGGAGTCTGGTTCGAAATGGCGGCGTTTTCTGCGGGCAATCCGAACGAATCCCAACCCATGGGATGAAGCACGTTATAGCCGTTCATCCACATGTAACGTGCTAGAGCGTCGCCGATTGCATAATTCCGCACATGCCCCATATGCAACGCGCCTGACGGGTAAGGCAACATTTCCAAAACGTAATACTTGGGCTTGGTCGAGTCCGGCTCGGCGGCGTAGAGCGAATCAGCCTGCTGCCAGCGCTCAAACCACTTGGTCTCGATCCGCCGCGGGTCATAGCGCTCGTCACGGGCAGGCACAACGTTTTGTTCTTGCGGCATAGATGGAATGGTTCGTTTAGGGATAAACTCTAGATTTTACAACGAAGAATGGATAGCACGTGTAGCGCGGGCGCCCCCGCCCGCGAGGGTCATGGAGTAATAGCGTCGCGATGGCAACTCAATTAGCCTGGTGATTTAGCTTTCACTTTTTAACCAGAGCCTTCAATGCCGCGACATTTCTCTTGTCGTCCCCCGGCTCATCAATCGGTGTCTCCGCAATAAATGCCGCTTGCCCCAATCGTGGATCATTCAACAGCCGGCGAAACGCTTCCAGTCCAATGCTTCCCTTCCCGATGTGCTGGTGTCGATCCAGTTTCGACCCACGCGCTGCTTTGGCGTCATTGCAATGCCACACGGGAATATTTTTCAAACCAATGGTTGCTTCGAGCCGAGCGAGTGTTTCACGCATGCCAGCTTCACTCACGATGTCATAGCCGGCGACATGGGTATGACAGGTATCTATGCAAGCGGCAACCGGAATCACGCCTCGCAGCCGTTCGAGTACTTCTGCGACTTGTTCGAAGCTGGCTCCAAGCGAGTATTCCGCCCCGGCCGTGTTCTCAATCAGAATAGTGAGATTCCCTTTCACTAGATCGAGACCTTTGGTAGACGCCGCAATCGCGGCTGCGGTCCGCAGCAGACCATCTTCCCGCTCCGCCCCGCGAAATGAACCCGGATGAAGCACAAGATATTCGGCGCAAAGGTTCAGAGCACGCTCAATCTCACCGCGAAATGCTTCAATGGATTTCTTCAGGAACAATGGATTCATACTGGCAAGATTCACCAGATAGTTGGTATGAATCACCAGCGGTTTGAGCTCGTACTTCTCTCGAAGCCGGCTCATCTCAGCGCATTGGGGACGGCTGAGTTCATAGGGGGCCCACTGCCGCGGACTGGAGGAGAACACTTGAAACGTATTGCACCCCAGCCGGTAAGCCCGTTCCGCAGCATTCTGCACGCCACCGGCACTTGATGTATGAATGCCAATCCGGCGTGAAGTCAAGCGGGGAGCGCGTTTCGGGGATGGCAGCTTAAGGATGTCCTGCTCGCGGGCCATGGAGATGGGCACATCATAAGTATATCTAGACCAATCTGCTCATTTGCGGTGCTTACGCGGATAACGATAGACTTGAAATATCGAGGTGAAGTCGTGTTGGTTGTCATGCGGGCGCATGCCACGGAAGAGCAGGTGCGCGCCGTTTGTAAGAAGATCGAAGATCTGGGATATCGCGCCCACGCTATGCCGGGGTCCGAGCGCACCGCGATTGGCATCACCGGGAATCAAGGTGAAGTCGAAGCGGGCACGTTGGAGGAAATGCCGGGAGTCCAGGAACTGATCCGGGTCAGCAAGCCCTATAAGTTGGTCAGCCGCGACGTTAAACAGGAAAATACTGTCATCCGATTTCCGGGCACGAGTGCCACTTTTGGCGGACAGGGATTAGCTGTCGTTGCTGGACCGTGCGCCATCGAGAGCCGTGAACAAGCTTTGATCGTGGCTGAGCAAGTCTGTCGTGCTGGCGCGCAGTTTTTTCGCGGCGGCGCCTACAAGCCGCGTACCTCCCCTTATTCGTTCCAGGGTTTGGGTGAAGAAGGCTTGCAGATTATGGCGGAGATCCGCGAAACATTCGGAATGAAAATCGTCACTGAGGCGATTGACAATGAATCCTTGGCACTAGTGGAGGAGTACGCCGACGTTATCCAGATTGGCGCCCGCAATATGCAGAACTTCTCGTTACTGAAGCGTGCCGGACGGTCCAAGAAGCCGGTCCTGCTCAAGCGAGGCATGTCGGCAACGCTGGAAGAGTTCCTCATGGCCGCGGAATACGTGATGAGTGAAGGCAACTACAACGTAATTCTGTGCGAACGCGGCGTGCGCACCTTTGCCGACCATACTCGCAACACCCTCGACCTCAGCGTGGTACCGGCGGTGCAGCGCTTGAGCCATCTCCCCATCGTGGTGGACCCGAGCCACGGTACGGGAAAGAGAAACAAAGTTACGCCGCTCTCCCGCGCGGCCATTGCGGTGGGCGCAGACGGACTCATGGTTGAAGTTCATCACCAGCCTGATCGCGCACTCTCCGACGGTATGCAGTCGCTCTATCCCGAGCAGTTCGATGAACTGATGACCCAGGTGCGGCAGATCGCAGGGGTGTTGGGAAGAACTGTACCGGCAATTGGAGCACGCGTTGCAGCGGCTCCCGGGACAGCGACGCGCTCAGAAATCGCATCACCCGCTGCGCACTGATTTTGCGAAAACTCCTCCTCTTCGTGGTGCTGCTTCCGCTGGCAGGCGCCGCCCTGGGATGGTGGTATTTCCGTCAGCCAACCCTGCCGAATTACGGCCCCGCCTACCGTGAATATGCCTACATCACCAACGGCAAGAGCAACACGGTCACGGTCATTGACCTGCGCACATTCGAGCCGGCACAAACCATAAAAGTCGGCAGTGAACCCACTGGCGTGGCAGCCAATACCAAGAAAAATGAAATCTATGTGGTCAATACAGGTTCGAACAATGTCAGCATCATTGATGCCCAACGCAATGCCGTGGTGGCTACCATCGGGGTGCACGCGCGTCCTTACTTCATCGATGTTTCTGGGGACGGGAAACGCGGATACGTCGCCAATTCCGGATCGTCAAATATTTCCGTCATCGACCTGGAGAAGCGCACTCTGCTGGGAAATATCGGAGTAGGCACTTCGCCCGGTCTGGCAAGAATCTCACCGGACGGGAAGACGGTGGTCATCAGCAATCGGGGCGACAACACCGTATCGCTGATGGACGCTGAGAAGATCAAAGTTCGCAGCACGATTCCGGTTTGCCAGCAGCCGGAAGACATTGCGATCCTGCCCGACAATAGCAAGGCCTTCGTTGCCTGCGCGGGATCGGCTCAAGTCGCATCGATTGACTTGAAGAGCGACAAACTGCTGGCGCTGCTCGATGTTGGAAAGACGCCCGTGAACCTGGCCGTGAAACCTGATGGTGGCGAGTTGATCGTCTGCAACTTCGATTCGAACAATATTTCAATCATCGAAACTACCACCAACGAAGTTGGAGGAAGTTATCTGATCGGCACCCGGCCGGCCCGCGGCATTGTCACCGCGGATAATTCGCGATTGTATGTAAGTAATTTCGGATCAAATAATGTGGCAGTCTATGATATCGATCTAGGCAAGGTGATCGCATCTTTGCCCGTGGGCAGCCATCCCGATGGCTTGGCGCTCTCACAAAGCGAAAACTATTTGCTGGTGCTGAACTCGCAGTCTGGCGATATCACGGTCATCCAGAAACGAAAACCATCCAAGCTCGAGCCTAGTGAGTATGCTCTGCTCACTATGATTCCAGTCGGCCTGCAGCCGAACAATATTGTGGTGAAATCGTTTGTGATTGCGAAGTCAGAAAAATGAAGTGGCGGAGTCGGTTGTTCACGAACGTTCTCGCGGGTTTCCTTCGTGTACCTCTGTGTCCTCCGTGGTTTGAGACTTTCGACTTCGACTTTCTAAGCGTTCGTCCCACAGCACTTCTTATATTTCTTCCCCGAGCCGCACGGACAAGGATCGTTGCGCCCGATTTTCGCGGAGCCGCGCACGACTTGCTGCACGGGTTGCAGATCTCCAGAACCAGCCATGCGGGCTTGCTCCAATTCGCGGCGCTTTTTGCGTTGGAAAGCTTCCTCAATTTCGTCCACTGAAGTCGCGACACCACGTGGAGGCCGGCGACCGTTACCGTCGCCATCGCCGCCGATTCTGGGAACAGCCAAGTCAGCTTCCGGTCCTGCTGCTCCACCTTCAGAAGGCCGCTCCAGGATTTGCATCAGGTAGAGATAACGCACCGCTTCTTCCTGAAAGCGCTGCATCATGGCTTCGAACATGTCGAAAGACTCGCGCTTGTACTCCACCAGCGGATCGTGCTGCCCGTAACCGCGAAGACCGATCCCCTCCTTCAGGTGATCCATGCCCAGGAGATGATCTTTCCATTGCGAATCCAGCACGCTGAGCATAATCATGCGCTCGTGATAGCGCATTGCATCCGGCCCGATGAGTTTCTCTTTGGCGTCGTAACGCTCTTTGAGCTTGTCGAAAATTGCGTCCCCTAACTCCTGGCGGTTAAGAGTTTCAGGCTTGAGTCCTTCCGCCAGCACATCCACGCCGAAGCGGGTAAAAATCGCGTCCTTCAAGGCTTTTAAATCCCAGTCTTCGGGATGAACCTTGATGGGAGCGAATTGATCCATCAAATCGCTCAGGATGCCAGAAACGTAATCTTCGAGTATGAGCTCCTTCTGATCGACGCCCTCGAGCAACTGATGGCGAAGGCCATAGACAGCTTCGCGCTGCTTGTTCATCACGTCGTCATACTCGAGCAGATGTTTGCGGGCTTCGAAGTTCTGAGCTTCAACCGCCTTCTGTGCGGATTCGATACGCCGCGTGATAAGCCGCGACTCAATCGGGACGCCCTCTTCCATGCCTAGCCGCTGAAGCAGGTTCGAAACCCACTCCTTGGCGAAGATGCGCATCAGATCGTCTTCCAGTGACAAATAGAAGCGGGAGGAACCGGGATCGCCCTGGCGTCCAGCGCGGCCACGCAGCTGATTGTCGATCCGGCGCGCCTCGTGACGCTCGGTGCCGAGAATGTGGAGACCACCAACCGCGGTGACTTCGTCGTGCTCTTTGTCTGTGTCTTTTTTATAGCGGTTAAAAATCTCGGTCCATTGGTCGGTGGGAACTACGTATTCGTTTCCCGCGTAATACCAAACCGTGCTCTTGGTCTCGTCCACATCAATCTGTATCTTGCCTTGAGCAGCACGCAGTGGTTGAGCAATTCCCTTCTTGACGCACTCCTGCTTCGCCATGAACTCAGGATTGCCCCCAAGCAAAATGTCAGTACCGCGGCCCGCCATGTTGGTGGCGATGGTGACCATATTCTTGCGGCCCGCCTGAGCCACGATTTCCGCTTCACGCTCGTGGTATTTGGCGTTGAGAACCACGTGCTTGATTCCCTTTTTCTTCAATAGCTCTGACAATCGCTCGGACTTTTCAATCGACGTGGTGCCGACCAAAACTGGCTGTCCCGTCTGATTCAATTTGAAGATCTCGTCTGAGGCCGCGAAGTATTTCTCTTTCTCGGTCCGGTACACCATGTCCGGATTTTCCGCCCGGCGCATGAGCTGGTTGGTCGGAATCACCATCACTTCCAGCCGATAAATCTTGTCGAACTCAGGCGCTTCCGTCTCCGCTGTACCCGTCATTCCAGCCAGCTTCTTGTACATGCGGAAATAATTCTGGAATGTGATGGTCGCCAGAGTCTGATTCTCGCGCTCGATCTTGACGTTTTCCTTGGCTTCCACCGACTGGTGAAGACCATCCGACCAGCGCCGACCCGGCATGAGGCGGCCGGTGAATTCGTCCACGATGATGACCTCACCATCTTTGACGACATACTCGACATCGCGACGGTAAAGTGCGTGCGCTTTTATGGCGGTTTCAACATGATGCTTTAAATCCCAGTTTTCCGGATCAGCGATGTTTCCGATACCCAGAAGCTGCTCAACCTTTTCCCATCCCTCGTCGCTGACTGTGATGGTTTTATGTTTTTCGTCCACCACATAGTCGCCGCTGAGCTGCTTAGGCTCGCCGGGTGCGACATCGATCTCTTCACCTTTCTCGAGCTTCGGGATAATGCGATTGACCCGGTAATACTTGTCCGTGGATTCCTCGCTGGCGCCAGAAATGATTAAGGGCGTGCGAGCCTCGTCGATCAGGATGGAGTCCACCTCATCGACGATGGCGAAGTTATGGCCACGCTGCACACAGTCCTTCAGGTCGAACTTCATGTTGTCGCGCAGGTAGTCGAAACCGAACTCGTTGTTGGTACCATAGGTCACGTCGGCGGCATAGGCGTCGCGGCGTTGCTCATCGTCAAGTTCGTGAACAATCACGCCGACGCTGAGTCCCAGGAAGCGGTACAGTTTGCCCATCCACTCCGAATCGCGCTTGGCCAGGTAATCATTCACCGTTACCACATGCACACCGCGTCCACTCAATGCATTCAGATAAACCGGAAGAGTGGCGACCAGAGTTTTTCCTTCACCGGTCTTCATCTCGGAGATTTTGCCCTGATGCAGGACCATGCCACCGATCAATTGAACGTCGAAGTGACGCATGTTGAGAACACGCCGCCCCGCTTCACGAACTACAGCGAAAGCTTCCACCAGGATCTCGTCGAGAACCTCGTTGAGGGCTTGCCTGCGCTCGTCTTCTAATTGCTTCAGGCGGTCGGGATCGGCATCCGGTTCATCGGTAATCTGGTCGAGGCGCTCTTTAATTCGCTGTCGGAATTCATCCGTCTTGGCGCGCAACTGGTCATCGCTGAGCGCCTTCATGGCAGGCTCCAACGCGCTGATGGCCTCGACATTGGGCCTCAGGCGCTTGAGTTCACGCTCGTTTTTGGTCCCAAAGACCTTTGCGATGGCGTAGTTAATCAAATTCGTTCCTTAGGTGGGCACACCGCCCCGTCTGCTTAGAGCCTAGCATATTAGATGCGGAGGAAGGATGTAAGTCGCGGCACCGTACGGGGGAGCACCACGCCCCTGGCTTCGTGTTCATCCCGCATTCTCATGTAAGATTTCGCGCAAGCATGCCGACATTTTATGACCGTTTTCGCGAGTGCGCCGAGCGCTGGCCCGACCATATCGCTTTGGAGATTCAGCGGCGCGATCGGTTGGAAAGTTATCGCTATCGCGAAGTGAAGCAGATGGCGGAATCAGTGGCCCGCTGGCTCGTGGAAAGTGGGTTCCACCCCGGTGCCCGAATTGCAATTTTGGCTGACAATCATCCCCGCTGGGTAACAGTCTATCTGGGCATCATCGCCGCAGGATGCACCGCCGTCCCTCTGGATACTGCGCTTCACGCCGACGAAGTAGTGAAATTGCTGAAGGACAGCGGGTGTTCCCTGCTTTTCTGCGACCCTAGGAACTATGCCCTAGCTGTCCGAGCCGTGAGCGGGCTGCAGGTGGGCATTGTGCTGACCGAAGGCAGCAGTGACTCAATTAGAGGAAAGCCTCTGGCACAACTGGACGCAATTCTTGCGGCAGGCGCTCAAGACTTCAGCCCTGTCGCAGTTTCGCCCGACAGCGTCGCCGCGCTGCTCTACACCTCCGGGACAACTGCTGACCCCAAGGGCGTAATGCTGACCCATGCCAACTTGATGGGGGAAGTCCAGGGAGTCTTCGCGGTACTGCGGATTGGGCCAGAGGATGCTGTGCTGGGCCTGCTGCCGCTCTTTCACGCCCTCGCGCAGATGGCCAATCTATTGTTACCACTGGTAACGGGAGCCCGTGTCGTTTATCTGGAAACTCTGAATACCAACGACTTGCTGCGCGCCTTCCGCGAGCGGAAGATCACGGCGTTCGCCGTAGTCCCACAATTTTTCTATCTCATTCGCGACCGCATCTTCAAAGAAGTTGCGCAGCGCGGCAGGCTTGCCCAACTGGGTGTGCGTGGATTGATGTCGCTAAATCGATTGCTGCGCAGGCTCGGACTCAATGCTGGACGAATTTTCTTCCGGCAAATTCATCAAACTTTCGGCGGCACGATGCGTTACCTGATAACAGGCGGCTCCCGGTTCGATCCGCAGGTCGGACGAGAATTTCATGCGCTGGGCATCGACATCCTGCAGGCCTACGGTCTGACTGAGACCACAGGTGGTGCATTTCTTACTTCACCGGACGACAACGTGATCGGGTCCGTAGGTAGACCATTGCCAGGTTCTGAGGGCCGGATCATCGATCCGCAGCCAGCCGGAGAAGATACCCAGCCTGCCGGCGAAATTGCGATCCGCGGTCCCATCGTGATGAAGGGTTACTGGAACCGGCCTGACGCTACGTCCGCCGTGTTGAAAGGTGGATGGCTGCACACTGGCGACCTCGGCTATTTCGACACGCATGGAAATTTATTTATCACCGGGCGAATGAAAGAAGTCATCGTCCTCAGCAACGGCAAGAATATTTATCCGGAAGAGATCGAAGCGCATTATTTGAATTCTCCATTCATCAAGGAAATTTGCGTAATCGGAGTGGAAGCCCGTCCCGGGGACGCCATGTCAGACGGGCTTCATGCCGTGATCGTTCCCAACTTTGAGCTGCTCAGACAGCGAAAGATCGTCAACGCCAAGGAAGTGATTCGGTTCGACATTGAGGGCTTGTCCGTGAAACTGCCGTCGACCAAACGAATTGGTAGCTATGAAATCTGGCAGCAGGATTTGCCTCGCACTACGACCCGAAAACTGAAACGATTCGAAATCGAAAAGCGAATCCAGGCCAACGCGGCGCAAGGACTGGCCGGCGATTCCGAAATTGCCCAAGAAAAGCCGTTTACCGCAGAAGATGCGTCGTGGCTAGAGCAACCGGAAGTTCAGCGCGCGCTCGAGATCATTCGTCAAGCAACCAAAGCCAAATCCGAAGAGCTGCGTCCTACGGACAGTCTCGAGCTTGATCTGGGCTTCGATTCAATGCAAAGAGTCGAGCTGCTGGTGGCGTTGGAGCAAGAACTGGGCGGTAACGTAGAAGAGTCGAGGGCATCCGAAATTTACACGGTGCGTGAACTGGTTGACCTGGTGCGGGAGAGCGCCGCATCCGGAACTGCGGCATCGTCGCGCGAGCAATTTGCCGGCTGGCAAGCGGTGCTGCAAAAGGAGCCCGTCGATCCTGAAGCTCTGGCTCTCGCCGCACGACGCCCGGTCACGGAAATTTTCTGGCTCATGCTGAGCCGGGTCGTTCGACTTTTTGCAGATGATCGATTCAAATTGCACGTTACCGGACTGGAAAACCTCCCCTCCCACGGTCCATACATCATTTCTTCTAACCACCAGAGTTTCCTTGATCCTGTGATTCTGAGCAGTGTTCTTCCCGGATCAGTATTTCGCCAGCTTTTCTCGGTTGGAACCAGTGAAATCTTCGGATCAGGATTCATGCGCGTTCTGGCCCGGTCACTACGCGTAGTGGTAGTGGACCCAGATGCGAATTTGATTTCTGCCATGCGAGCCGGGGCTTTCGGACTCCGGCACGGTCGTATCCTGATGCTCTACCCGGAAGGTCAACGCAGCATTGATGGCAGGCCGACGAGGTTTAAAAAAGGCGCCGCAATTTTATCCATTCACCAGCGGGTGCCGATCGTTCCCGTCGCGATTGAAGGCTTTCACGAGGCATGGCCGCGCGGGAAACGCTTTCAGAAATTCGCGCCGTTCCGGATAAAGTTTAGTGAACCTATTTACCCTCCTCCCGAACCAGAAGCATCGGAAATCGCTTACGAGAAACTGACCGGCGAGCTGAAAAAGCGAATCGTGAGAATGTGGGAAGAGCTGAGGCGGGAAAACGGCACTTAGCACTTGGCACTTAGCATTTAGTCCGTCGACTATTGCGTCACTTCTAGAAAGAACGTCCCTGCGTTCATAGGGTGGGTGGCTAGTGCTAAATGCTAAGTGCGAAATGCTAAATGCTAAATGCTACTTCGCCCGCGGATGGGTCTGATCGTAAACGTGCAGCACGTGTTTGATGGAAAGCTGGGTGTATCGTTGGGTGGTCGAAAGACGCTCGTGACCAAGCATTTCCTGGATAGCGCGCAGATCGGCGCCTTCCTCCAGCATGTGGGTTCCGAACGCGTGACGTAAGGTGTGCGGGTGAACGTCCGGGGAAAGTCCTTTGGCAATCGCGATTTTCTTGACGATACGTCCGACGCTGCGGGTGGTAAGGTGACCACCACGCTGGTTGATCAGCAAGGCAGACGTATTCTTCTTGCCGCCGAGCAGGCGCTGGCGCAGAGGCAAATAGGCGGCGAGTGCCACTCGGACTGATTCGCCGAAAGGAACGTAGCGCTCTTTTTTTCCCTTGCCGCGAATCAGGACGGCTTCGGCACTCAGATGTATGTCGTCCAAATTGATGCCGGTGAGCTCCGAATTACGAATGCCGCAGCCATACAGCAACTCGAGTATCAGGCGATCACGCTCTGGAAAAGCTGCCGCGTCCGGCATCTCGCCGTCAAGCACAGTATTCATTTCTTCAATCGTCGGCACGCGCGGCAGTTTTTTGGGGAGCTTTGGAGTCGTTACCAGAGCAGCGGGATTCTGTTCCACAACTCCATCTTGCGCTAGCCAGCGGTAGAGTGAACGCACCGCTGCCAGGGAACGCGCAACCGAAGTCTTGCTCAAGCCTTTTTCATACAGCTGCGAGAGAAATCCGCGAATCGCCACGTGATCAATGCTTTTCCAATCGCGCGACCCAGCATAGGCGGCGAAGTTGTCGAGATCGCCCCTGTAAGCCCTGATGGTGTGACTGGAGGCATTGCGGTGCCCGAGAGTTTTGACGAACTCGTCGGTGGCTTTTTGGACAACCGTGCGGGAACGTGTGGTCATTCTTAATTGTTGGTTGTTGACTTTTGATTGAAAACCAAATTGCCTTGCCTTGCTCAATCAACAATCAAAAATCAACAACTCCTTACCTAGCCTTGGCTCTCGGATGATGCCTCTGGTAAACGGTTTTCAGCCGATCCATCGCTACATGGGTATAGATCTGTGTCGTCGAAATATCTGCATGGCCCAGAATCGTCTGCACGGTGCGAAGATCGGCGCCGTTTTCCACCATGTGCGTGGCGCAACTGTGGCGCAGCATATGCGGACTGGCGTTGCGCCCTGCACCTGCTGACGCGGCACGCACCATCTGCCAGACTCGTTGCCGGCTGAGTTTGCGTGTGCCTCGTCCGAAAAATAAAAGAGGTGAGCTCTTCCCGGCTGCAAGCACTGGGCGTGAGGTTTTCATATACGCGCCCAGCGTATCCTGGGCGGATTTTCCCAGAGGCACGATGCGTTCCTTGTCGCCCTTGCCACGCACCAGAACGTACCCTAGGTCGAGTTTTAGATCCTCCAGTTTGACGCCGATGATTTCGGAGACGCGCAGCGCTCCGGCATAGAACACCTCCAACATGGCGCGATCGCGTGCGGCTATAGCCTCAGCATTTTTGCGATTGGACGCGGGCCGCGGGTTGCGCAGCATGACATCGATTTCATCGTGCCCAAGCGACTTGGGCAAAACTTTCCATTGCTTCGGCGAATCGATGTTCAACGTGGGATCGTGCGCGATGAACTTGTCAAGCAGAAGATACCGGTAGAGATGCCGCAGCGCCGACAGCTTGCGTCCCACCGATCGTCCGTCCACCTGATTGCCTAACAACTGCCCCAGAAAATCGCGCACCTCGGTTCGGCGAGCGTTTAGTAGCGTCCGCTTGCACTTTTCTAGAAACCCGACGAATTGCCCAATATCGGTGGTGTAAGCAGAAATCGTGAGCGCCGCCAACCCCTTCTCGATTTTTAAGTAGTCGAGGAAACCGGAGACCGCTCGTGAATTGACCTCAGAGGGCACTCAACGAGTGTGCCCATTATCGGACCCTAGGGAAAGTAGTGAGTAAGGTCCCAGTTCGCCGCTCATGAGGGAGATGACGTCCCCACGGTTTTGAAAATATCTGCCGCGTACAGCGCCCCCTGCGGAGTCTCCTCGTGCTTGAAATAGGCAAACACATCGCGGCCTTGACTGCGGTGTTCCTGAATCCGATTCACCATAGACTGCCGCTCTTCAGGCGTATAGGACGGTTTGCGATAACGGTAGTAGCAAAAATCCGCCGTCACTACATCGGGCGTGACCCGCTCCTCAGTTTCGGCGACACATAAAGCGCGATTGCGGGATTTCAGCAGATTGAAAATCTCGTCAGTAAACCAAGATGTGTGCCGGAACTCGAATGCCGAAGCCACCCCGCGGGGTAGTGCGGCCAAAAAATCCTCCAAGAGCTGCGCGTCTGCCTTCAGGTTTGGCGGCAACTGAAAGAGCACCGGTCCAAGCTTTCCAGCCTGCGCCAGTGGTTCGATGGTGCTCAGAAATCGTGGAATGAAGTCTTCAGTCTTCTTCAGACGTTTGATGTGAGTAATGACTTGGTGAGCCTTCACGCTGAAACGGAAGCCTGCCGGCGTTTCTGCGATCCATTTTTGGGCCGTAGTCTCTTTCACCAGTTGCCGGAAGGTGAAATTTACCTCCACGGCATTGAGTTGGGTGGCGTAATACTGAAGGAAATTTTTCTGTGGCAGTTTTTCGGGATAAAACTCCGGCTTCCAACTCGGATAAGCCCATCCCGATGTGCCGGCGAACAGTTGCGCCATCGATCGCTCCCCTGCCATGGATGAGGCGCATTATACCTTCCGGCGTTTTTTCTTTGCTGTGGTCAGCGGACGCACAGTTTTCGCGCGCGGTCTCGTAACCTTGCGTGCGGGCGCCGCCTGAGCAGCTAGCTCCAGTCCAACTTTGATGGGCTCCGGCTTCCCTGCCTCGATGCCGGCCAGTTTTGGCAACTTCTGCTTAAGCTTGCAAACGGGTTCGAACAAGTCACCCATTTTGTCCACACGGTCCAGAACTTGCTTGGCTTCGAAGAC
>MNGW01000115.1 GCA_001918935.1 Acidobacteriales bacterium 13_1_40CM_3_55_5
TATCGAAATTGATGATCCATTCCCGCCAGAACGATTGCATGGCGTCCCAATACATCATCATCCGGCTCCAGCGGCCGTGCGCCGTGCCTGGACCAGCGGGGGTGGGATCGAAACTTACCCATCCATAGCCCGGGAAGTAGGCCTCGACCCAGGAATGGGCATCGCTGGCGCGAACCAGATACTGGGATGTGAGGTCATTGAACTCGCCGGTACGAAATCCGTTCACCACCCGCGAAGGAATTCGCAGGGTGCGAAGCATGACTGCCATTGAGGAGGCAAAGTATTCACAGTGTCCCTGCTTGCGTTCAAAAAGAAAATTGGCCAGCGGATCGCGCTGGATTGTCCGGGGAAGTTCCAGCGTGTAATGGAAATGAGTACTGAGGTAGCTCTCCAGTGCCCCGGCTCGGTCGTAATTGTTGTCAGCGGAGGTTGTGATCTGCTGGGCCAACTGTGGAATGCGGGGATCGAGCGGTGGTACCTTCAGGTAATTCGACAACACGGGGGCAGGATAAGAGAAGGGATGTAGCCTCGTAGCCGCCCACGGGATGTTCCAGGTCGAGGTCAAACAGCGCAGCGCCATTGTCGATGGCGATCAGGCTGTAGTTCCCGCGTAAGGTATGAGGCATGGGGGCCAAAAAGAAAACATTCACACCGATCGGTTCCATCAGAACTCGATAATGAATCGTTTTCTGTGTTTCTCTTGGTTTCCCCTTCCCCTCCTGGTGGAAAAATGAAAAGAGCCCATCGGGGCCCGCCGCCAAGACCTGTTTCTCCTGAGAATTGGTCCATGTCCGGCCATCGAATAGATCCAGCGTTACCCCTCGCCAGTTGAGATCGAATCCGCCGCCGTGATCGCCGTTAATCTGGATGTGCATGACCATCGAACTGGACTGCTGGATCTGACCGATGCTCCCCAGTTGGACTCGATCATTGAAGCCCGTGGTCAATTCACCGACCGGCGAATAGCCGCTCAAGTACCCTGCGGAGATGCGGGGTAAAACGAAGAAAATTGCCGCGCCTCCCATAAGAATGAGCACCACGAGCAGCGGAGTAGCCAGGGCCAGCGAGAAGGCCATGTGACGATACGCCCTCAAGTCGCTCGATTCTTTGCTTTGAATTGTGGCTTTAACGGAGGCTCGCTTCATCTCCATAAGAACGAACGTGGCCACAGCCATCAGGAGAAAGCCGCCGAATGCCAATAGAAAAACGCTGTCAACGGTCAGCAGGGCGGCGGCCAGCAGGACCACCATGACGAACAAAACAAGGTGGACGGTTGCGTTAAGAAAGTTACCCGAGATCAAAAGATAATCGACGAGATAAAAGGCCACATAAATAACGGTGAGGACCGCGGTCCAGCGCTCCGGGATTACCAGAACGCGGCGCTTGGTCAGTGTGTAGCCTCGAACCAAAAGCGCGCTGCTGACCACCACCACCGTGGGAATATCTAATCCGCCGGTCGATGCAAGGGTTGCGAAGCCAGTGAATACCAACAGGTAAAGCGCAAGTTCAAAGTAGCGATTGATGGCTACCGGAAGAGGAACCGTCGCGGAACCTTGTTCGGGGCTTGTTAGCACGGGTGTACTCGTATTGTTCGTGATTTCGGTGAGGAAGGGAAGAGCACGTTGGGTACTGTCGTACTGAGGTGGACGGATCGCTAGTGCGAATCGCAACGCAAGCCGTCGACTTCTTAACGAATGTTAGAATCGGATAGGTCAGGCATCGGTCCCGCGCGACGCGTTCCCGCCAACCCCGCCAGGTCCGGAAGGAAGCAACGGTAACGGGCTCTTGCGTGTGCAGTGGGTCTCCGGTGCCTGACTTTTTATAGCGGGCAAAGTTGGACATTGCCCGATGGCTGCGTCACAATAACCGTTTTACATTTCAACCGGAGATCATAAAGAGTGAGCCAATCTGTGCGCGCAAGAGCAAAGATCAGCGCTCTGGGCACTTACGTCCCGCCTCGCCTGTTAACCAACGAAGATTTAGAGAAAATGGTCGACACCAACCATGATTGGATCATGGACCGCACCGGAATCCGTGAGCGGCACATTGCTGACAAGGGAGTAGCCACCAGTGATCTCTCGGTTCAGGCGGCCAAGAAAGCACTTTCAGAACGCGGACTGAAGCCTGCCGACCTCGAAGCCATCCTGGTAGCGACGGTAACTCCAGACATGTTGTTTCCCTCCACCGCCTGCCTGGTGCAGCATAAATTGGGAGCAAAAGGAGCTTGGGGATTTGATCTTTCGGCAGCGTGTTCGGCTTTCGTCTACGCCTTGCAGGTAGGAGCTCAATTTATTGCCACCGGCGCTCACAAAAGAGTCATGGTAATTGGGGCCGACGTGATGTCCTCCATCATCGACTACACCGATCGCGCCACTTGCGTGATTTTTGGCGACGGCGCCGGCGCGGTGATCCTCGAACCCGCCGAAGATGATTCAGTGGGCATGATCGACTTCATACACGAGGTGGACGGCTCCGGAGGATGTTCCCTCTACATGCCGGGTGGAGGCAGCCTGCATCCAGCCACTCACGAAACGGTGGACAAGAAGATGCATTACGTTCACCAGGACGGTCAGGCGGTATTCAAGTTCGCCGTGCGCAAGCAGGCAGAAATATGCGAGAAGATTCTTCAGCGAAACGGACTAAAGGGGAGTGATATTGACGCCTTCATTCCCCATCAGGCCAACCGGAGAATCATTACCGCCACAGCGGACCGCCTTGGATTGAAGCCCGAAAGCGTAATCATCAACATCGACTGTTACGGCAACACCACTGCAGGCACCGTGCCATTGGCGATGGATACGGCGCGTCAAGAGGGCAGATTGAAGAAGGGCGATCTGGTGCTGCTGGCCTCGGTGGGAGCGGGATTCACGGTGGGCGCTACGTTATTGCGTTGGGCGTATTGAATTTCCTGAGCCTGCTAGCTGTTTTTCTGTTGTTCGAAGGGTTTTTGTAAATATTTCCGCGCCTCTTCCTGCGCGCCCTGGGTGTTGTCATTGGTCTGCAGAGCCTGACGGTATTCATTGGTTGCGCGTTCGCGTTGTCCAGTGACGTCGAAGATCTTGCCCAGCTGAATATGACTCCAGACCTCGGTCCAGCGAGGTTCGCCGTCGCCATTCAAAGACTCGCGATAGGCATTGGCCGCGGCCTGATAATTGCGCTGGAGAAAAAAAACCTCGGCGACACGATAGTGAGCCAGGGAACTGTTCTTGTTGACTTCGAGAGCTTTGTTGAACTCCAGCAGCGCTCCGGCAAGGTCGCCTTGTTGCACTAACCCCTGCCCGCGGAGAATTGACGCGCGCAACTTGACGTCGCTGGAATTCTTCAACACACGGTCGTCAGGATCGACCGAAATACGTCGAGGCTTGCCAAAAGTCTCAATCGTGAACGGCGAATTAGTGCCCACTACTTCCACGCGTTTGTCTTCGCTTTTGCCGTTAGTATCAATTTTCAATTGCACAGGCATGCGGAAAAGGTCCAAATCTTGCGAAATCTCCCCCACCACACGAAAACCTTTGTTGTTCCCAAGGCGAAACACCGTGTACTTGGTTTTAAATTCAGGCGCGCCGGTGGAATCGAGCCACTGGGAGAAGAACCAGGTCAGCTTATCACCGTAGTTTTGCTCAGCAATCGCGCGAAAATCGTCCAGAGTCGCAGATTTGCCTGCGAACTTCGCGGCAAAAGTACGCATGGTCTGATCATATTTCTGATCGCCCGTCACCCAGCGCAGCATATGGAGGATCATGGCGCCCTTATCAGTGACCAGCGATTGAAACTCAGGCGAGAAGATATCGAGCTTGCCGGCGCTGGAAAGAGGAACCGTATCGTAGGCCAGCGCCCCTACGGACATATCTTTTACAGCTTCTTCAAGACCTGCCGTCCCGGCTGCATTCTCCACATAACGAGCTTCGGAGTAGCGTGCAAAACCATCGCTCAGCCACCAGTCGTCTCTCGATGCGGGACTGACCGAAACGCCCCACCATTGGTGGGCGATGGTGTTCGCCAGCAAACGATAATTGACTTTGTCGGAAATCCCTCGACTGGCGATGGCAGCGATCTCAGGCGCCCAGGCTGATGGCACCGTGTCATCGGGTATCTCAATGACTTTTAGTGTGGTAGAGGGGGCGGGTCCATACAGGGTCACGTAGTAAATAAATTCTTTGACCGCGGTTTCTGTGTAAGTCGCTCCCATTTTCTGGTGAGACGGCTTGAAGAAGACGTGAAGATCCAGTCCAGCCTCGGTACTTTTGAACTCCTGGAACATTCCGGCCACGATAATTCCGGGGAAACTGGGCTTATCCCAGGTAAAGGTGTAGGTCTTGGTAGGCACTGCTGCTGTCGCTACTTTCTTCGACGGCGGAGTATTGCCCTGACTTTCCTTGCCGCTCCCAACCACCAGCATATGGCTGGGAACAGTGATATTCATGGTGGCGGTGAAGCGATTGATCCCGTAGGCGTTCACCGGAAACCAGCGTCCCGCATACAGCAGGTAGCTGGTTTCGTCGCCAATGGACGCGAGCTTCAAGCCTTGTACCGGACTATCGTCCGCGCTCTCGAGAACACCCGCGTAGTCGAAAGTCAGTGTGGTGGAATAATCCTTTGGCATCGTCGTCGGCAGTTGCACTCGAATCGTCGAGTCTTGGGTACTGCGCTCTGCAGTCAGGGGCTTGCCCGCCGCGTCGAGCACCTTGCTCACCCGCAACCCATTATGGAGCTCGAAGGTTGCGACGTTGAGATCTTCCAGCGCGGTGAACTTCACCTTGGCACGGGCCGCGATCTTGTGAACATGAGGGAGGAGTTCGGCATCAATCTGATAGTCGTCCACTCGCAGGCGCATCTTTTCCGCCGCCCACGTAGGGATCGTGCTGACCAGAAGCAAGCAGACCAAACAGATTTTGAGAACCCGACAGTTACGCCGGGGATAAGAGATCATCAAAAACAGTCTCCTGGAGAGTGCCTAATTTCTTTGATGAGGATTGTTACTCAAAAGATGCTGTGGGGACAAGAGTTACAGGGGTTTTTGCTGCTTTTATTCGCCGCTAGCCGGCCGGTGCTTCTACCCGACCTGCGAGCCTCCCGTGAAGGAGTTCGAGAACCATCTCAGCAGCACGGTCAGTGGGATGGCTCGCCCCGGTAGGCGATCCCCGCAGTCGAATTTTTACGCCGGCCAGACCCTCGATCATTTTGTCGCGCCCCGGACCGTAAGGAAGGATTTCGTTCATTCTGGTTACAACTTTCTCCACCGTAAAGTCGTGCTGCACCAGTTCTGCGACGACCTGTTCTCCGGCAATCAAGTTCACCATGGCGAAGTGAGACACCTTGATGCGTGGTCGTCCCAGCAGGTAGGTAAGAGCAGAAACCCGGTAGACCATTACGAACGGCGTACCCGTGATTGCGGCCTCGACCGTGGCGGTACCACTGGCAATGATTCCAGCCCGCGAATGGAAAAGCGCCGGCAAAGCTTCAGGCACGAGCTTGATGGTCGGGCTGTTGGCGATCAGCGATTCGAGAAAACTGCGATCCAGCGTGGGTGCGACCGGAAGCAGAAACTCGTATCCCGAGCCCAGCTTGGCGGCCGATTCCCGTATCACGGGAATATTCATGCGTACTTCTTTCATGCGACTGCCGGGCATGAGAGTGATCCATGGCTTAGCTGAGTCCAGCTTATGTTGCGCGGCATAGTCGTCGCGCTTGACCGTGGGCAAGGTTTGATCGCTGAGGGGATGGCCGACAAAGGTCGCATCCACCCCATGGTCGCGATAAAACTGTTCTTCAAATGGGAAAATGACTAGGGCTTTGGTGATGTATTTCCGGAGCAGCCGAACGCGTCCCTGGCGCCATGCCCAAAATTGCGGGCACACGTAATACACGACCGGAATTCCCCGTTTGTGCATCTGCCTGGCGACTCGCCAGTTGAAAGCGGGAGAATCAATGACGATAGCGAGATCCGGACGACGCTTGTCCGCTTCAGCAATCAGCCGACGAAAGCGTCCGTAAATCTTGGGCAAGTGACTGAGAATCTCGGAGATACCCACTACAGCAAGGTCTTTGGCGTCTACAACCGCGTCGCAACCGGCGGCCCGCATGCGGTCTCCACCCACGCCAAAAAACTCCAGCGACGGATCGCAATTCCGTAGAGCCTTGATGAGCTGCGCACCATACAGTTCACCAGACGCTTCTCCGGCGGAGATTAGAATTCGCACGCCAACATTGTAAAGTAGCGCCGGCGTCCCGCCGGCATCGATCCGCCAACCGCAAAATGTTCATCGCTACTCTCGAGGGTGCCCCGCTCAAGCTCTGCTTGGGCGGTCGTTTTAGGTCTTTGTAATCACAGACGCGATCCTGGTTTCTGTCTCCATGCCCGGGTGACCGAAACGCTTCCTACCATAGTGGCGATGCGGGTGCGATCTGAAATTTTCTGGAGGTTGGTGCGTCCGCCCGATGACAAACCCCGCCCAAGCAGAGCTTGAGCGGGGCACGCTCGAGAGTAGTTGTTTCTCTGATTTCCAGGTGCCCGGGACGCCGGGTCTCCTAATCGTCGGCGCTGGCGGTGACTTCCGGGCCGCTGGCCACCGGGATCTCCTGGTCCTTGTATTGCAATTGGTAAAGTTTGTAGTAGATTCCGCGCTGTGCGAGCAGTTGCTGGTGCGTTCCTTCCTCGCGCACCAATCCCTTGTGCATGACGATGATCTTGTCAGCCCGCTGTACCGTCGAAAGCCGATGAGCGATCACCACCGACGTGCGGCCTTCCACCATGCGGCTAAGGGCATCCCGGACCTTAAATTCAGTCTCTGTATCCACACTAGAAGTCGCTTCGTCGAGAATCAGAATCTTCGGATTGTGCGCCAGCGCCCGAGCGAATGAAATGAGCTGCTTCTGGCCGGTAGATAGCGTTGAACCACGTTCGCGCACTTCTTCTTTGAAGCCCTGCGGCAAAGTGCGAATAAACTCGGCAAGATTTACGTCAATGGCCGCCTGTTGTACATCTTCGTCGGTGATGAATTGTGTGCCCAGTCGGATGTTTCCTTCGACTGTACCGGTAAATAGGAAGGGGTCCTGGAGCACCACGCCGTAGCGGCGGCGGAGATCCGCGAGATCCATGTCTTTGACATCCACGCCATCAATCTTTATCGCGCCTTTCTGCACATCGTAGAAACGCATTAGCAGAGAAATGATCGTGGTCTTGCCAGCCCCAGTGTGCCCGACAATGGCGACAGTCTCGCCCGGTTCAATGACAAAGCTGACGTCCCGCAGCACCCAGTCTGGTTCCAGCAATGGCTGCGTGGTGTGGGTAGCTCTATCTTCCGCCGCCCGTGCCCCCTTCCCATTCTTGCCATCACCGGTGTCGATAGGAATGTTCCGATACGCAAACCAGACATGATCAAATTCAATGCGGCCAGGACCTTCTGGCTTCTTCGTGACTGCGGGAGAAGTGATCTCCACCGGCGTATCCAGCAGCTTAAAAATACGCTCGCTGGAGGCCATGGCCGATTGCAGGATGTTGTATTTCTCGCTGAAGTCCTGAATGGGCCGGAAGAATCGTTGCGCGTACTGGATGAATGCCGCCAGAATTCCGATGGTAGTGGCGCCGCGAATTACGTCGTTGCCACCAAACCAGATGACACACGCAATGGCGATCGAGGAAAGGATTTCGACCACGGGGTAGTAGACGGCATGGGCCATAATGGCGTCTTTGAAGGCGTCCATGTGGCTGGCGTTGACGTCGGAAAACTTTGCGAATGCCCGTTGCTCGCGATTAAAGAGCTGCAAGACCACCATTCCGCTGACATGCTCTTGCAGATACGCATTGATGCGGGCTATCGCAACACGAATGCGGCGGTAGGAATCACGAACTTTGTCACGAAAGATTTTGGTCGCGATTGCAATCAGGGGCAGAACGGCGAAGGTGATGAGTGCGAGCTTCGGATTCATGTGCAGCATGATGGCCACAATGCCGGCTAGCACAAAAACATCTTCGAAAATCGAGACCACGCCAGACGTGAACATTTCGTTCAGAGCGTCCACGTCGCTGGTGACGCGCGTGACCAGCCGTCCGACCGGATTCCTATCGTAGAACCCAATGTGCATACGTTGCAGATGACGGAAGATTTCCTTGCGTAAGTCGAACATCACCATCTGCCCGGCCCACTGCATGTAATAAGTTTGGAGATATTCCAGCAGAAAGCTGAAGACCAGTAGCCCAACATACAACGCCGCGATTTGTGCAATTCCTGCAAAGGGATTGCTGCTCAGAAAACGGTCAAAGCGTGTGTGCAGTCCCGGTACCGGCGCCAGGTAGCGGTCGATGACAATCTTGGTAAGGTAAGGCCCTAGGACGTCGGCCCCCACCTTGAGAAAGATGGATCCCAGGGCGATTGCCACCTGCCATTTGTAAGGGGCGAGATAGCGAAGCAGTCGCTTCATCAGGCGGCTGTCATAAGCTTTCCCTAATACTTCTTCTTCGTGGGCTGAGGCCATCGGTTACCTAAAGATTACCCTAAATAGATGGGTGCGGCAGTGCGAAGGATGGAAAAGGTTTTAGGCAGTCTGCCGCAGGATCAAGGCCGAATTCTTGGACCCGAACCCTACGCAATTACAGATGGCATGCTCGATCTGAGCGCGGCGACCGACGTCAGGCACGTAATCCAGATCGCACTCAGGATCAGGGACATCGAGATTGATGGTGGGAGGAATTTTGCCGTGTTCCATGGCCACCAATGTGGCAGCGAGGCTGGCGGCGCCGCAGGCGCCTTGCGTGTGTCCAATCTGTGACTTCAATCCAGACATCGGAATCTTGCCCGCATGCGCACCCAGCGCGAGTTTGAGCGCGCGCGTTTCCACACGATCGTTCATTTCCGTGGACGTCCCGTGCAGATTGACATAATGAATGTCTTCCGCGCTGAGCCTTGCTTCTTCGAGGGCTTCGGTAATGGCGCGCGCGGGTTCTTCTGGTGAATCGCTCATGCGTACGCGGTGGAAGGCCTCACAGGTGGATGCGTATCCGGCAATTTCCGCGTAGATGCGAGCACCGCGGACACGAGCGTGGTGGTAATCTTCCACGATGAACATCCAGGAACCTTCGGCCAAAACGAAGCCATCACGATCCGCTGAAAAAGGCCGCGAGGCGCGCTCCGGAGCGTGATTCCACGAAGCAGTCAGCGCGCGCAGTAACGAATAGCCCTTAATGATTCCCGGAGTAATGGGCGCATCGACGCCGCCGACCAGAAACATGGGCTGCACTCCAGCCTGGATGTGCTGATAGGCATAGCCAATCGCGTCGGTAGACGACGTGCACCCTGTCGTGATGACGTGGCTGTAGCCGCGAAATCCGAAGCGCATGCTGACTTCGCTGGGAATCGTTCCCATAGTGCCGCTGGGGATGCAGAATAGACTGACTTGTTTGACGTGGCCGCTATGCCAGAGACGGTACTGCTCTTCAGAAAATTCCTGCGCTCCGCCGCCAGTGCCGAGGATCACGCCAATCTCGCGCTTCTCTTCCATCGACATCGCCGCAGGATCGAGGCCGGCATCGTGGATTGCCTCCGCAGAAGCCGCTACTGCCAGAGGCACGACGCGGGACACATGTTTCCGCTCGCGCGGATCCACCCAGGCGAGCTCATCAAAGTCTGGAATTTCGCCAGCGATGTGCACCGGCAGATCGGCAGGATCAAAGCGTGAAATTCGTTTTACCCCAGATGTTCCCGTCAGGATACCCTGACAAAAGGCTGCCTTACCCATGCCATTGGGGCTGATGACGCCTAGTCCGGTGATCACGACGCGAGGAAGCATATTCGTTTTAGATGCGGGCGTAGGTCCGACGATAACGGCAACGTGGGATAATCAGCGTCATGCCTGTGGGCCTTTATATTTCTGTGCCATTCTGTCGTACCAAGTGCAGCTACTGCAACTTCGCGTCAGATGTCTTCTCCCGTGCCGTTTTCCATCGCTACGTGGAACGAGTTTGTTCGGACATGGAACGTGCCAATAGTATCGCAGATCAGATGGCCGGACGCTTCGATCGAACGCTGGATTCCATATACTTGGGCGGCGGAACTCCCACGATAATCGATATAACGGAATTGGAACGGCTATTTGTCACCATTTCGCAAAATTTCGAGTTATTGCCGAATGCAGAAGTCACAGTGGAATGCGCTCCCGGCACGCTGACACCAGCGGTCGTCGAAGCGCTCTGGCGTAGTGGCGTCAATCGCGTAAGCCTGGGAGTGCAGTCTTTCGTTGACCAGGAATCCGCCGCGGTGGGGCGTTTGCATTCGAGGACCATCGTACTGGATGACATTGCACGCCTGCGCGCGGCTGGGATTTCCAATATCAACATTGACCTGATCGCCGGATTACCCCATCAAACCCGAGAGAGCTGGGAAGTTTCGGTTGGTGCAGCGATCGCTTCAGGCGTGCCTCATGCCAGCGTTTACATGCTCGAGGTTGACGAAGATTCCCGGCTCGGCCGCGAGTTGATGGCAGGCGGTACACGATACCACGCGCATTTCGTACCTCAGGACGAAGTCACCGCGGATTTCTACGACATGGCATGCGAGCGACTGGATTCGGCCGGAGTACGGCAATACGAGATTTCCAACTTCGCGCGCGAAGGCCACGAATCCCGGCATAATCTGAAATATTGGACGCGCCAACCGTATCTCGGTTTTGGAGTGGATGCAGATTCCATGCTCCTCTCGCGCGAGGGAAAGAACGAAGCCGTACGATTTTCCACCCCAGACTCGCTGGAAGAATACGTCGCGGAAGGACCTCTCAAGCCCAATGCCGTAACATCTCATGCGGCGCTCGAAGAAACGTTCTTTCTTGGACTGAGGCTCAATCGCGGTGTGGACTTGAAAGAAGTAGCTGCGAAATTTGGGCCATCCGCAGTCGCCGGCTTCACTGAAACCATCTCCGAATTTGTAGAAGGCGGATTGATGGAGCGCGAAGATTCGTGGATTGGGCTGACGCCGCGTGGCAGATTGCTCTCCAATGAAGTCTTCGAAAGATTTGTTTCCGAAGCAGTGGCCGGTGGTCAGTGATCACTAGTCACTGGGCAGTTCTGAGTTATCATTACACCTCACTGGTCGCTGGCCACTAGCCACTGACCACTGGCCACTGCGTTGGGTCTTTACTCACATTACGACGGCGCGCACAATCACCCCGTAAATCGCGCGCTGCACATGATTGCCATCCCGGTTGGCTTCTTGTCAATTGTGGTGGTCTGGTTCCACTGGATCATTGGACTGCTGCTAATCCTGACCGCTTTCGCCCTGGCTTGGCTGGGTCATTTGATTGAAGGCAACAAGCCGGCATTCCTCACCAATCCCGCACATGTCTTTGTGGCCCCAGTTTGGATGGCTCGCAAGGTTTTCGGCCTGAGCCACAAGAAATCGCGAACGCCCGGCGCACCAACGGTCTAGTTCTTCCGCACTCTTTC
>MNGW01000008.1 GCA_001918935.1 Acidobacteriales bacterium 13_1_40CM_3_55_5
CTGCCGGCACGCGAAGCCGCCACCAGGTTGGAAGGAAATGGCGAACTCAATACTTGTTCCACTGTGAAAGTTGCGGCCGCTACCTGGCTGGTGAAGGAAAGAAAAAGCAGGAATAAGAGTGACGAAGCAGCTCGGCTAAAGGCCATTTTCATAAGAGGCAAAGCCTACTCTAGCCATTCGTAGTTGCCAAGTACGCAGCGATAGATCGCTCCGCCAATGTTTGGTCATGCAGGCGCGACAGCCTCTATAATGCCCCAGCCTTAATTGGCTCAGTCATATTGTTCTGGAGGATTGAATGCGCCTTCGCGCAAAGCTGATTTTCCTGATGGTCACTTGTCTTTTCCTTCTCGCTGCCACTTCCGATGAAGTGGTACCGCTACTGGGGTATTCAGCGGCTTCCTCGCGCACCCAGCGTGATTGGGAAGGTAAGTTCCGCATGATTCCCACGCCGGCAAATCTGCGCGACTACATGCAGCGTCTTTCTGCCCAGCCTCATCATGTCGGTTCTGCCTATGACAAGGACAATGCCGAATGGATGCTATCCAAGTTCAAGGAATGGGGGCTGGATGCGCATATTGAAACCTTCGATGTCCTTTTCCCCACGCCGAAGGAGCGCATTGTGGAACTAGTGGAGCCTTCCCGGTTTCAGGCCAAATTACAGGAAACAGCGCTAAGCGTTGATCCAACTTCTAACCAACAATCCGAACAACTGCCTACCTACAATGCCTACTCGATTGACGGCGACGTCACCGCACCGCTCGTGTATGTGAACTACGGCATTCCTGAGGATTATGAAAAGCTGGAACAAATGGGAATCTCAGTGAAGGGGGCCATCGCGATTGCGCGGTACGGGCATTCCTGGCGCGGCATTAAGCCCAAAGTTGCGGCCGAGCACGGCGCCGTGGGGTGCCTGATCTACTCTGATCCCAGGGACGACGGCTATTTTGAAGGAGACGTATTTCCGCAGGGAGCGTGGCGTCCAGCGGACGGCGTGCAACGCGGCAGTGTCATGGATATGCCCATCCATCCCGGCGACCCACTGACTCCGGACGTAGGAGCCACGAAAGACGCAAAGCGCCTGGCTTTGAAAGACGTGAAGACCTTTACCCGCATCCCGGTTCTCCCTATTTCCTATGGCGACGCACAGAATCTGCTCAAAGCTCTGAAGGGTCCGATAGGGCCGGAGAGTTGGCGCGGTTCCCTGCCCTTCACGTATCACGTAGGACCTGGACCCGCGAAAGTCCATCTGAAAGTGCAATCAAACTGGGACATCAAAACTCTCTACGATGTTGTGGTCAAAATTCCTGGCTCGAAATATCCCGATGAGTGGGTAGTGCGCGGCAATCATCATGACGCCTGGGTAAACGGCGCCGAGGATCCGGTTTCAGGCACGGTTTCCCTGATGGAAGAAGCTCGGGCGCTTGGAACATTGCTGAAGCAAGGCTGGAAGCCGAGCCGAACCATTATTTATTGCGTGTGGGACGGCGAAGAGCCAGGCCTGCTGGGGTCGACCGAGTGGGCGGAAACCCATGCTGATGAACTCCGCCAACACGCCGCGGTCTACATTAATACTGATGCAAATGGCCGTGGTTATTTGTCTGCCGGAGGATCGCATACGCTGGAAAAGTTCATGAATGGAGTGGCGCGCGACGTTGAGGATCCTGAGAAAAAAATCTCGATCTGGAAAAGAAGCCAATTCAAGCAAATTGCCGATGCCACTTCAACCGAAGAACGTCAGGAGGCACGTCAACGGACTGATCTGCGAATCCATGGCCTTGGTTCAGGTTCTGACTACACCGTCTTCCTCGATCATCTCGGCATAGCTTCGCTTGATGTGGGTTTCGGTGATGAAGACGGCGGAGGAATTTACCATTCCATCTATGATGATTTTTATTGGTACACGCATTTTTCCGACACCGACTTCAGCTACGGGCGTGCCTTGGCACAGACGGTTGGCACCGCCGTCATGCGAATGGCCGATGCCGATCTGCTTCCCTACGAGTTCACAGATTTTGCCGACACGGTTCATCGCTATCTGGGTGAATTACAGAAACTATTGAAAGACAAGCAGGACCAGGTCAGCGAGCGGAATAAAGAAATGGATGAAGGCGTTTTTTCCGCAACCGCCGATCCGAAAAAAACCTTTGTCCCTCCTCAGCGTGAAGAGGTTCCACCACATCTCAACTTCGCCCCGCTCGAGAATGCTTCGGAAGCGCTCACTCGCAGTGCGGAGCGTTATCAAAAAGCGTATGAGAAGGTGGCGAAGAATGGAGACTTGGCTATGAATTCCGCTTCGCTCCAAATTGTGAATGCAAAACTGCTGCAGAGCGAACGCAAACTAGCCAGTCAAGATGGGCTCCCAGGGAGACCATGGTTCAAGCACATGATTTATGCGCCAGGGCAATACACCGGATACGGAGTGAAGACAATCCCTGGAGTTCGCGAGGCCATTGAACAGAAGAAGTGGAAAGAAGCGGATGACCAGATGCAGCGCGCCGCTGCCGTGCTGCTGGACGAAGCGGCGCTGATCGACGAGGCCGCGCAGGAATTAGAGAGAGGACGATAACTTCAGACTGAGAAAGTCATTTCCAGCGCTCGAGCCTCAAAAGTTAAGCGCTCATTTCCAGGGTTCGCTTGAGTTGCCCGCAAGCAGCATAGATGTCGCGGCCGCGCGGACGGCGGATGAATGTAGGCACACCAGAATCGATCAATATATTTTGAAACCGGGCGACACGATCTTGGGCCGGCGTGAGAAATGGAATTCCCGGCCCCGGATTGAGTGCAATCAGATTGACCTTGGCGCGTACCCCACGAATGAGCTCCACTAATTCACGGGCATTCTGTTCAAAATCATTCACTTCGTCCAGCAGAACGTATTCAAAAGTCAGTCTCTCCCGGTTTCTGAGAGGAAAATCACGCGCAGCGGCCATCAGCTTTTCCAGGTTCCACTTGCGGTTGATGGGCATCAGCCGCGTGCGTAAGTCATCATTGGGCGCATTTAGCGAGATAGCCAGCTTGGGCCGGATGGATTCGGCACCGAGATCATAGATACGCGGCACAATCCCAGCTGTTGACACGGTCATACGAGACTCGGGAATGCCCACGCCTTCTACGAGCAGACGAACCGCCTTGATGAAATTGTCATAATTCAGAAAAGGCTCTCCCATTCCCATGAACACGAGGTTCACTCGATCGCGAGGTGGGGCAACATGCTGCTCATTAAGAACGGCGGCAATCTGCCCTACAATTTCTCCGGCAGTAAGATTGCGCTTTACTCCTAAAAGCCCGGTCAGGCAAAACTTGCAATCCACAGCGCAGCCGACCTGACTGGAAACGCAAATGGTGGCGCGATCCCACGTCCGGCTTGTCTGTTTTTCCAATTCGTTTCCCGCCTCGCTGCCGTCCCCGGCTTCACCCGCGTCGCCTTCGGGCATCCAGACGGTTTCCACACTTTCTCCGTCGGCAAGAGTGACGAGATAGCGGACTGTCCCGTCCACCGAAACGAATTTCTTATCCGTTGTGGGGAGGCCTACGGAGAATCCTTTTTGGACCAGGGCGGCCCGACATTCCTGCGACAAGGTAGAAATCTGCTCCGCAGACCCTACCCTTTGCCGGTAGATAGCTTCAAAAAGCTGCTGAGCCCGATATTGGGGCTGGCCGGATTCTTCCACCAATAATGTAAGTTCATGAAGGCCAAGGCCCAAAAGTATGTTCTGTTGTTTTGTGTTTGTCATCATCTAACTACTAGCATTCATTTTCTATAATTGTAGAGTATTGTGAGATTCAGCCAGGGAAAACGTCACTTGGCTGCTAACTTACCTGTAAGTTATTGATTATAAGCCATTAATCGCCCATTCGCGCATGTCGGCGGGGTGTGTAACAATACTTAGGGAAGGAACTCCTCCCCGCAATCGGTTGGCAAGAAATATGGTTGAAGAGAAGCGCAATATCCATCGCGAAGTTCTCCCCAACGGTCTGATTGTTCTGACCGAGGAGATGCAGCATATCCGGTCGGTCTCCATTGGTATCTGGATCAAGACCGGGTCGCGCGATGAAGACCTGCAATGGAACGGCATTTCGCATTTCATTGAGCACATGGTTTTCAAAGGAACCAAGCATCGCTCGGCCGAGGAGATTGCCCGGCAGGTGGATTCGATTGGTGGCAACATGGACGCCTTCACCGCCAAAGAGTGCGTTTGTTTCAACGTGAAGGTGCTCGACGATCATCTTCCGATTGCTATGGATGTGCTTAGCGATCTGGTCCTCAATCCGGTGTTTGATGGGGCGGACATTACTCGTGAGCGCGGTGTCATCCTGGAAGAAATCAAGATGGATGAGGATAGTCCTGACTACCTGGTCCATGAGATCTTTACCCAGAATTTCTGGAAGGATCATCCGCTGGGTAAGCCAATTCTGGGAACCAAGGAGACAGTGAAGAAGTTCGAGCAACCGGTAGTGCTTGATTTTTACGGCCAGCGCTTTGCTCCCGGGAATTTGATCATTTGTGCAGCCGGGAATTTAAAACATGCCCAATTCGTGGAGTTGGTGAACAAACACTTCGCGCAGATGCCACCCAAAAAGAATGGCTTTCACAGCCCACAGCCAAAGATCGTCCCGCGCATCATTATGCGTAACAAGAAAGCACTGGAGCAGGTTCAGATCTGCGTGGGTGTTCCGTCTCATCCCATTGCACATGGGAAGCGGTATGCCTCGTATATTTTGAACACTCTTTTGGGTGGAGGCATGAGTTCGCGGTTGTTCCAAAATATCCGCGAACGGCAGGGGCTGGCCTACGCTATTTACAGCGATTTGAATCCTTACCGCGACACCGGCTGTCTTTCTGTTTACGCAGGAACGTCGCGCGAATCGGCTGGCAAGGTGGTGCAGTCGATTGTCTCGGAATTCCGGAAGCTAAAAACTGAGACCGTTCCCCCTGAGGAACTCCGCCGGGCAAAAGACCAGTTGAAGGGCAGCCTGATGCTTTCTCTGGAATCCTCAACAGCGCGCATGTCTAATCTGGCGCGGCAAGAGATGTACTTCGATCGCTTCTATACCTTGGACGAACTTATCGAAAAAATCGAAGGCGTCACAGCCGAGGAATTAAAAGAATTGGCAGAGCAGTTTTTTCACACCGATTCGATTGCGGTCACTGTGCTGGGAAACCTGAATGGCCTGAAGCTTACCCGCGAGCAACTGGCCTGCTGACAGACTTACTTCTTCCAACCTGAACTCAAAGACATTGAACCTGCGCCCCGCCTGCCGCCCTGCCTTCCCCTGGCATCATTGTGCTCTGCTGCCCGCATCTAACTAAGTAATTGAGCACACGTACATCCCCGGGTGACACTGTGAAACGGTGGGCGTGCTGCTGTCTCGGATCGGAGGGGTGATATGGCACAGGTGATTGAGTTCTATATTCCGGCAAGGTTTCACAAGAAAGTAAAATGGATTCCCCCGGAGCAGCGAGGGAAAGTGATTGACTTTCCTGTTGAGATAAGAAAATCAGCATGAACAAGTGAACCGAACATTCCGGCAACTACAGGCGCCCGGCTGATCATGGCCGGGCGTTTCCTTTTTGAGCAGTGACCGGCAAAGCAGGAAGCCTAACTTCGACCGGCAGCAATTGTCGGCGGCGGCGGCCACGCCCTAATCCGATCACACGCATGCGGTTATAGGCAACATGCAAGTCGTGGCTCAGCAGTTGAGCTAGCTGCAAGCAGGTCTCACGGTGGTCGTTCAGAAACTGCAGCAGATCCTTGCGATTGATCATGGCCACGCGAGCGTCGTCCACTATCTCCGCAGTCAGTTCATAAGGGCCACTGCACAGCGAGGCGCTTAGTCCCAACACTTCTCCGGGGCCGGCAATGCGAAACATTAAACGCTTGCCTGACTGCGAACATACCGACAGTCTTACCTTGCCCTCGCACAATACAAAAATGGCTCGGGCCCAGGCGCCCTCGCGAAACAGAGTCCTGCCACTCGAATAAAGCGAGAGCGACTTGAGGGTATCGAAATCCTTCAGGGCCTCAGCTGGCAAATGGCAAAAGAGGCGCTCCGGACGCAAGACGCATTCGAAGCAGGCCTCCTGAATGGATCTCATTGCTCTGTAATATCTCAACCACGGCGGAAAAGCGGTGACTCCAGTCACCTATCTGCGTGACTTGTGCACGTCATGGTTGCGTAAAGGGAATAGTGTCCGAACACCGACGGTTGTGACTAACTGGTGTAGGAACCCATGCTTTTACTAGCTTCCTCACAGCCTTTCGAGGCATACTAGGCGACGATACCTGAGGGTCCGAAGGGTGCGGAGGGGATTGATTCATGCCAATGCTCGAGGAGAACCACCAACCGGAGATGAATGAGGTTCCGTTTGATAGCGGTTCCGAACTGAAACAGCGACGCCAGATGTTAATCGCGCTGGCATTGCTGCTCGCCGCTTTGATTGTGGTCCTCTAGACTTCGGAACCGAGTGCGTCCCAAACTACCGGGGAATCTCAACGATTAGCGAGCAAAGGGCAAACAACTCCCGCAGCACGATCAAAGTCGAAAAAGCCGGTGACTGAAGTTACGGCGACGCCCACTGCAGACACAAATCCCTCACCGGTGATTACCAATCGAAAAGTGCTCCCGCCTCTACAGGTCGAGGTGGTCGCCGGAGACCAGCATCAGACTGTGACACCCGGTAACCCTTCTATCAAGCTCGATCTCGGACCAAAATCGCCTGCTAGCAGTGAAACAGCTCCTTCTGCCATATCCCAAAGCCCTAGCGGTGGGGTGACTAATGCCACGGCACAGGTTCGCCTTTCGCCAGGTACCGCCGAAGTAGTCTCGCATCCAGTCGATCCCAACTATCCGATGCTGGCAAAGCAAATGAAAGTGCAAGGCTCGGTGGTGCTACAGGCTCTGATCGGAAAAGACGGGAACATCCAGGATCTGCAGGTGCTCAGCGGGCCGGCCATTCTCTCCGCAGCGGCCCGGGAAGCGGTGAAACAGTGGCGCTTTAAACCTTACCTTCAGGCGGGCCAGCCGGTCGAAACCGAAGCACGCATTACGGTTAATTTCACTATTTCCACTTACTGACAGAGCGCGCGGTGGAGAGAGATTGTAAAGCCCAGTAGGCGAGCCTTGGCACTATCCCTGCTACGGTCAATTCTCGCGCTGATGATGGCAGAGTTGAGCTCTATCGCTCTTCCCCGCATCAAAGAGCAAGGTTACTTCTCAGTGAAGGGAGGAGCACCGATGGCATTCAGTATTTCCAGCCCAAGTTTTCAAAATGGAAAAGATATTCCGAAAAAATTTACTTGCGACGGCGACGACGTTTCCCCCGCATTATCCTGGATGGATCCTCCGCAGGGCAGCAAAAGTTTCGCGCTGATTGCTGACGATCCCGATGCGCCAAGGGGCACGTGGACCCACTGGGTATTATTCGACCTGCCGTCGACGACTTCTAATCTTCCAGAAGCCATGCCGAAGGTTGGCGAATTACCGGACGGTGGATTCCAAGGCGTCAATGATTTTCCCAAAATCGGCTACGGAGGCCCCTGCCCGCCTCCCGGCAAACCTCATCGTTACTTTTTTAATTTGTATGCGCTCGACAACAAGCTCAATCTCAAAGCAGGCGCAAGCAAGCGGGAAGTTGAGCAGGCAATGCAGAATCACATCTTGGGTAAGGCTGAAATAATGGGCAAATATAGCCGATAATCGCGTGACGTGATTTTTCTTGCACTAAAGCCAAAACTCCGGAAGGAAATCAGCGGTGTAATTATCTCCAAAAAATTAACAGGCGTCCCGACTCTTTCGAGTCAGCGGACGCCCGGGCAGCCCTCCCCCAGAACTGCTCGCCCAATAAAGTAAATCGTCTCTCCCCGGGTGTGAATAGCACTTCGGTGCCAGCGCAGTCCACTAAGGTGCTATCGCAAGGTTTGTTTCTTCCACTATTGGGGCGCAACCTTGAGTTCAGCGATCTCTACGGGGTTTCGGCCTTTGGCTTTGGCGCGATACAGCGCGGAATCTGCCGCCTGCACTAGAGCAATGTGTTCGATGGGTTTCAAATTGCCGGCGCCAACAGATACAAGTCCGACACTGATAGTGACAGGAATTGGACCCGAAGTATTGTTGATCGGGCTCTCAGCTATCACGCCACGCAGCCTTTCCGCGCTGATGATCAAGCCCTGAGGATCGCAGCCCGGAAATCGGCAACGTGAGGAGAAGAACGGCAGATCCGGAAGAGCGAGTGTTGCTGTCGGTATCGTTGTACTGTTGGCTATGGCCGGACAGTTCTCCTGGGCGTCCACTCGGGGGCAGCCGCATCCAGCATCAGAGGGACCGGCGATTGAAGTGTTGAGCGCAGGTATTCCGGAGCCTGTGCCAATGCCAACTTCTCGACCGCAAGAAGGCGAAGTCGTGGTGGCGGATCTACCATTTTCATCGCTGCAGCTTTCAGCTTCATTGGTCAGCTACTTGGAGCTCACACAATCGCAGATAGTAATGATCCAAGTCCTGGTGGGAGCCGAACGGCAGCGGATTGAACCCGTGTTGACGAGACTCAGTGCAAACCGGCAGCTCCTCGTCACCGCGACAAAGAACGGGAGGTTCGACGAAAAACATATCCGAAAACTTGCCACTCA
>MNGW01000114.1:0-6804 GCA_001918935.1 Acidobacteriales bacterium 13_1_40CM_3_55_5
TGCAAGTATTCCTAATGGGGCGCGGTTACGGAGTTTCGCCACAAGCGGCTATGGATGCGGTGGGCCGTGTAGAAATGGCGGGATGCTCGTTGCCGGTCCTGCAACAGGAGTTGGAGAACTTAGCATTGGTGATGTAAGCGGTGGCAAGATCTGCGGGGACTTCGAAACCAAGTCGCTCCCCGAAGGTGGATAGACAGATGAGCCGGGCCAACCAGCCCGGCTTTCTTGTTTTTGGTATTAGCCTGCGTAGCCCAAGGCGACTCGCCTGGGCGGTTTCATATCAAATCTTATCGACCCGAAGGCTGGCTTGGGCAGGCGAGTCGCCTGTCGCTACGTGAGCAGTGCCAGAATGGAGGGTTGGTTAGCAACGATGTTCCGGTTAATTACTCATACCGCAGGCTCTCCACCGGATCCAGCTTGGCGGCGCGCGTGGCCGGAACGGTGCCGAAAAGAACTCCCACCAGAGAAGAGCGCGCGTGGCTGGAACTGTGCCGAATAGAACCCCCACCAGAGAAGACACCACGATAGCCACGATTGCGGAGAGTCCAGAAATCGGGATGCGGTATTCGGTCAAAAAACGCACCGAGAAAGGCAGAGCGAGTCCGATGATGACTCCGACAAAGCCGCCAATCAGAGAAATCAGAATGGCTTCTGACAGGAATTGAAAGCGAATTTCTCGATTGGTGGCGCCGATCGCTTTGCGAATACCAATCTCGCGAATTCTGGCGCTTACGGTAGCCAGCATGATGTTCATGATGCCGATCCCGCTCACCAACAAAGTGATTGCCGCCACCAGCAAGAGCACTACAGTCAGAGCGTTCGCGGTCTTTTCAGCCACTGCCACCAATTGAGTCAGGTTTTCCACGTTGTATACCGACTCAGGCCGATGACGCGATTGAATCACTCGCTTGATTTGAGCCGTGGCCGGACCCACCATCGAAGGATCCGCGACTGAGAAGTAAATCTGCCGTACTGTGGGCGTGTCCGTGAAATACCGGCTCACGGTATAAGGGATCACCATGGTGTTGTCGATCACTTCGGACTGTCCGAACGTGTCCACGCGCTCGCGGAAGGTGCCAATAATGGTAAAGGGCAGGCCGCTGAGCTTGATGACCTTACCGATAGCCTGCTCTTGCGATCCATAGAGCGCCTCCGCCATTTTCTGCGTGATGACGCCCACCTTGTTGTGAGCCTGCTCGTCCTGGGCATCGAAGAATCTTCCCGAGAGCACTACCAGATTGCGCACGATACGGTACTCGGGATACACCCCGAGGATCTGGATATCGCGTTCTTTTCCTCCACCGATGGGAATTCGCTCGCCCAGCGGAATTACGGGAGATGCGGCTATGATGCCGGGCACATCCTCTTGTGCCGCTTCCATGTCGGCGAGAGTAAGCGGGTCGGCAGTCACGTTGGTGATGCGTTCTCCACCGCTGACGTACTCCGCATAAATCAGGTTGGCGCCGATGGCCTGGATTTGATTCAGCACGTATTGCTTGCCCGTCATTCCAATGGTGACCACCAGGATCAGGGAAGCCGTGCCGATTACCATCCCCAAGGCGGTCAGCGCAAAGCGGACTTTGTTGCTGCAAAAATTCTCGTAAGCGAAAGCAAGAATCTCGCCAACCGCCATTCGCGGCCGCAAGCTCCTGGTCACAGAACGAATGCTCATATCTGATTCGATGCTAGCGGTTGCCGAAAGAAGGCGCAATTATGCGATAAGGGTCAGCTACTCAATCCGGCAAACCCTCAACAATTCGTTGTGATAAGGGCAGTTCATCCCGGGTGGTGACATGTTTTGCAGAACAACCCAGTTCACGCCGAAACGATTCTTGAGCCGCTGAAAATCGGCTGCTTG
This sequence comes from Acidobacteriales bacterium 13_1_40CM_3_55_5, assembly GCA_001918935.1. GTDB lineage: Bacteria > Acidobacteriota > Terriglobia > Terriglobales > Acidobacteriaceae > 40CM-3-55-5. The sequence goes on from MNGW01000114.1 coordinate 1,859, forward strand.
AAAATGAGGCCATCCCTCTTGAGCGGTCACTTCTTCCAGCCATCGAGGCGCCAGACGAGGCACCTGCGTAGCGACGGATGGATCTTTTACATAATCGGCGAGCGCACTGCGTTCTGCCAAAGCGCGAAAACTATGAAAGTCCTCACCGGGGCGCTGCTTGTAAAAGGGATCGAGAGCGAAATAACTATCCATCGGTGTGTTCTGGCGGATCCAGGCAAACGCCTCGATCCACGGATTTTGGGAAACCGCGCCGGGGAACTCGAGGTGCGGGGAAGCAGGAAATGTCTGTCTCTGCACGTAGAACATAAGCAACCCCAAAGGAACAAAGAACAACAGCCATCGGAAAACATGTGTCCGCAAAATATGACGGCCGATCAAGCCGCCGGAAATCAAAACGAAAACGAGGTAAAGCAGATGCAAGTAGCGCATCGGCTGCAAAGGCTTCAGCCGTTCCAGGCTGACAGGCAACATGATGATTAAAGCCACTACGAGCTGGAACATTCCATACCAGACCAGCCGCGAAGTCATCTGCGCAACGACGGTTGAACCGTTCCGCGTCGCGAGACGGCGAAACCACCAAAGCAAAACGAGCGGAGCGAATACGCCTAACCACTCATACCACTGCCAGTTGGAGAGAAAGTAGTAATCTCGCGTGCGTGCGGCCGCCCGCCAGGCGTCTGACGTGGGTTCAAAAATCCATCCCAAGGGGAACAAGAGCGCAAGTAACGGGGCGCTTGCTTGAGGGCGCTGTTTCCACGCGACAAGAATACAGTAAGAGATTCCAAAACTCGCCATCAGAGGATGAATGACGAAAGCTATCGCCAAACAGGCGGCAGCGAGCAAATACTTGCGATCCAAGATGGCCACAATCGCGCCCAGAATCGCAGCCGACGCCAGCAGCCTAGGGTGAAGATATTGATCGCCGAGATAAAGCGCGGTGCCGGCAACCGGCATGGTCAGCAGAACTGCCACCGTACTGACGGCGGCCCACTGGGCGTGAGGCTCGTTGAAACATCGTCGGCTGATCTGCCAACATCCCCACAACAGGAGAAAGACAGAAACAAAGTGCCACAGCAGCAGGCCGAGTCCCACTGGCAGGTGGCTGACGCGAATCGAGCCGGCGACCAACTTGTCAAATACTGTTGCCTGAAGTTGCAGGGTGAAGAACTCGAAATCATGAGGATAAAGTTGCGGATTCAAATGCCTCTTGATAGCAGGAAGATAGACGCCGTCATCTTCCACTCCTGGATGGTAACCATGAAGCAGGATTGCGAAAGCAGCGAGGAGAAGAAGAATCCCCAGACTCTTACTGTAGTTTTTCAATTTAATAATCCGCTGCGGTGGGAAATCGGATCACTGTTGAGGTCCCGCGTCTAGACTTCCGGTGCGCCCGCGCGACGAGCATAGTAGGTAGAATATCCTGGCTCCAACCGCCGGCCTTTTGCGCTGAAGAGGCGAAACTTCGCCACTCCCATTCTCTGTAGCGCAAATTCTAACGTGGTTGCCAGTACGCCCAGGCCATATTTGACGCTTCGACGGAAGTTGATCGACGATGCGTCCTCAAAATACTTGGTCGGACACGATACTTCTCCGATGCGGAAGCCGAAATGAACGCATTGCGCGAGCATTTGGTTGTCGAAAACAAAATCGTCGGAATTCTCCAGTAGCGGAAGATTCAGCAAAACCTTGGCGCTGAATGCACGGTAGCCAGTGTGGTATTCGGAGAGCTTGACTCCCAGAAACAGATTCTCGAAGGCAGTCAGGAAGCGGTTCGCGACGTATTTGTAAAACGGCATACCGCCGCGAAGCGCCTGGCCTCCAATAATCCGCGAACCTAGCACCACATCATAGACGCCATGGGCCACCATGCTGGCCATCGCGGTGACCAGCAGCGGAGTGTATTGGTAGTCCGGGTGCAGCATGATTACCACGTCCGCGCCGGCAGCTAGGGCTTCGCGATAGCAGGTTTGCTGGTTGCGGCCGTAGCCATAGTTCTGGTCATGAACAAATAGCTGCAGATTCAGTTGGTGGGCAATTTCAACCGTGCGGTCGGAGCTGTGATCGTCGACCAGGATGCGGATGTCCACGAGATCCGGCAGCTCGTGGACTGTAGCTTCCAAGGTTTTTTCCGCGTTGTAAGCCGGCAGTACGACCGCGATACGCTTACCGTTAATCATTCCTTGCCTCAGGGATAACTAATAAATGGCTAAAAACTGGCCATACACAATGCCGACCTCATCATAACGCGCTTGTTCGCCTTTCCAATCGCGGAAAAGTCTGGGTAACATCCTCGTCAACCAATTTATCGGCATATGAGATGAACTCAAGGTTAGGATAGCCCAGGTCCGACCTGACAGAGCATGAACACAGAAATCCCAACGCCCGCGTCCGTGCGAACACCTTCGGGAACAATGTTGGTTCATGCCGCTTTCGTTCTCACCGGCGTAATGACGACGCTCCTCGGTCCGATGCTTCCGATACTTTCTGCGCGATGGACGCTCTCCGATTCGCAGGCCGGCTATCTATTCACTGCGCAGTTCGCAACTTCGATTCTTGGCGTAGCGATTTCGAGTCTGATGGTTCATCGCTACGGTTATCGTTTGACCCTGGTGTTCGGTCTATGGTTTATGGCTGTGGGCGCAGGCGTACTGGCCCGAGCGAGCTGGATCGTCGGTCTGGTTTCAGTTTGCGTCTATGGTTTTGGTTTAGGCCTCACCATCCCAACGGCGAATCTGCTCATCGCCAAATTGCATCCTGACCGGAGGGCGGCGGCATTAAATTTGTTGAATTTTTCCTGGGGAATCGGAGCGGTGGGCTGTCCGTTTGTGGTAGCGGCGCTGCAGGGCTCGCAGCGCACTTCGCTGCTCCTGTTCGGAATGACAGTGTGCTTGGGTTTCGTCGCCATCTCCCTGGGCTGCATTCGCATGCCTGCGGATACCAAGGGAAATTCCAAGAAAGAGGTCCCATTAGATAAAAAGATATGGACGAACCGTTTTGTGCCCATTCTAGGCGCCTTGTTTTTTATCTATGTTGGAACCGAGAGCTCCATCGGCGGCTGGGTCGCGTCCTACGCGCGCCGCATCGACACGGGTTCTGGCACGTTTTGGGCTTTGACGCCATCGTTTTTCTGGGGAGCACTCCTGCTCGGGCGCGCCCTGGCGCCTGCCTTGCTGCGCCGTGTCGGCGAAACTACTCTAGCCAGCGCAGGTCTGGTTCTCGCGTCATTGGGGGTCTTGGTTCTGCTCATCGCGAACAGCCTGGCAGTGGTTGTAGTGGCGGCAAGCGTGGCCGGACTTGGACTGGCTTCGGTATTCCCCATCAATATCGCTATGCTGTCGCAATGGTTCGGAGAAATGGCGTCGCACGTTGGGCCAATGATGTTCGCCCTTTCCAGCCTGGGAGGAGCGACCGTGCCCTGGTTGGTTGGCGCCCTCTCCAGCCGTTTCGGCAGCCTGAGAGTAGGCCTGACGGTTCCGTTGCTAGGAAGTGTCGTCATGCTTTTTCTTTACCTGAAAAATCGGCACTCTCATCGGCTCACGTAGCGACAGGCGACCTCGCCTGTGCAAACCAGCGCGCGGGCGATAAGATTTGAGATGAACCCGCCCAGGCGAGTCGCCTGGGGCTACGCAATCTGATTCGATATGAAATGCTTTCTCCCCGCACTAGCTCGCGCAAACTCGTATGAGGGCAGAGCTAGAGGCCCAGGCAATTTTGAACAGCGTAAGAATTGGCGTCATAGCGGATACTCACGGCTTATTGCGTCCTGAGGCTATCGCGGCCCTCCGCGGATCGGATTTCATTATTCACGCCGGAGACATCGATGAACCAGTGATCCTGGAAAATTTGTCCGCACTAGCGCCGGTTACGGCGGTTCGCGGAAATGTCGATCGTGGACCCTGGGCGAAGAAACTTCCTACCTCGGCAGTTCTCGAAGTCGGCGGCGTGTCGATTTATGTCATTCACAATCTCCTGGAGCTGGACTTGAAACCACAAGCCGCGGGGTTTTCCGCCGTCATTTCCGGCCATACTCATGTCCCCAAGCAGGAGAATAAGAATGGTGTGCTGTATTTCAATCCGGGAAGCGCAGGTCCACGGCGATTTCAATTGCCGGTGAGTGTGGGGCGGTTGGTGGTACACGACGCAAAAGTGTCGGGAGAGTTCGTGGAATTGAGAGTGTAGGCCTGGAAAATCGAAAATCGGCAATCGAAAATCGTAAATTAACTCTGTTGCTACAATCCCAGAATGTCCTTGCGGTTCCAGGTTGAATCTACTCATGAGGCGGCACGGGTTGGTCGACTGATAACCCCGCACGGGGAAGTCGAGACTCCGGTATTCATGCCGGTGGGGACATTGGCATCCGTGAAAGGCGTCTCACAGGACATTCTTGAAGAGCTCGACGTACAAATCCTGCTGGGCAATACCTATCACCTCTACCTGCGGCCTGGCATAGACCAGATCAGAAGTCTCGGGGGCCTGCATCGCTTCATGGCCTGGCCACGCCCGATTCTCACGGATTCCGGCGGCTTCCAGGTCTTCAGCCTCAATGAATTGCGTAAAGTAAGTGAGGACGAAGTGACATTCCGCTCACACCTCGATGGATCCTCGCACTCATTCAGTCCCGAAAGCGCAATGGAAGCGCAGATCGGACTGGGCGCCGACATCATCATGGCGTTCGATGAGTGCACCGAATATCCGGCCCCGCCGGAACGAGCGCGTCAGTCGATGGAACTCACATTGCGCTGGGCGAAACGCAGCAAGAATTACATTGAAGAGCACAAGCAGATGGTCCCATGGTTTCAGAATGACGATCGTGTAAGCGAAGGCCAGCATCAGGCGCTTTTCGGTATCGTGCAGGGTGGAATGGACCACGCATTGAGGAAGGAATCCGTCGAACGCACCGTGGAAATCGGTTTTCCGGGCTACGCCATCGGCGGTCTAAGCGTGGG
>MNGW01000114.1:7074-9713 GCA_001918935.1 Acidobacteriales bacterium 13_1_40CM_3_55_5
CTCAATACCATCCACAACCTAAGCTTCTACCTTGACACCATGCGGAGGGTGCGTCATTCTATTGCGCTTGGGAAGAGGGCCTGTTTCCTCTCAGGTGTTTAGTCTCAACCGAAACCTGGCTCGAGTCCCTGTTCACGCCTGAAGTTGAAGAACGTCCGGCCTGAAAGAGAGAACTCCACGCTAATTTGCACCGGATCAGGAGCGCGACATATGCGCTGGTGCAATCATGAGCAGAAACTGATTTCTGGGTCTTCATGAATTTGCAATATTTGTCGGCAGTCCAAACTGGTGGCGGTTCGATGGGATGGCTGGGCTTTGCCCCCCTCATCTTCATTTTTGCCATCTTCTATTTTCTTTTGATCATGCCGCAACAAAGACGCCAGAAGAAATGGCAGAAGATGCTGGAGGAGTTGAAAACAGGCGACAAGGTGGTTACCAGCGGAGGCATTCGTGGCACTATCGTGGCCATCAAGGATGATTATCTCCACCTCCGGGTACCTCCGGACAATTTGCGCCTGGAAGTGAGCCGCGCCTCAATACTCTCGGTAACGACGCCGGAGGAAACAGGTAAGTAGAACTGCGAGTACAAATCGAAAGAGCATCTAACCTGGTAAAAACACAATCGGATCATGAATAAGAATTTAGGCTGGAAACTCGGACTCATCGCCGCGACGCTAATCGTGTTTCTGATAGGGATATTCGGCATCCCGAAAGAACTTTCGGGCAAGGGGCTGCTGGCTTCTTTGCAGGAACGAATTCACCTGGGCTTGGACCTCAAAGGCGGGACCCACCTGATCCTTCAGGTGCAGGTGAACGATGCGGTGAATGTGGAGTCGGACAACGCGGTCGAACGACTGAAGGCGGACCTGCGCACCCGCAAGATCAATTACACGGAGATCAGCAAGCCGGACCCGGTAAATAATCCTGACAAGATCGTTATCAAAGGTGTGCCGCCGGAAGCCAGCGCTGATTTGCGCTCGATCGTGAGCGACCGCTTGCCCGAGTACCAATTGACGTCCGGAGCAGAGAACACCTGGACCCTGGCGATGAAGCCGCAGGCGCTGACGGAACTGAAGAACCGCGCCGTCAGTCAGGCAATCGAGACTATTCGCAACCGTATCGATCAGTTGGGGGTCACGGAACCCATTATCCAGGAACACGGGCTGGGACAGTATCAAATCCTGGTGCAGTTGCCAGGTGTAGATGATCCAGGACGTGTGAAAGAAATTATGCAGTCAACCGCCATGCTTGAGATACGCCAGTCTTTGGGCGGACCCTATGCGAGCGAGCAAGCGGCGCTGCAAGAGCATGGTGGGGTGCTCCCTCCCGACGCAGTTTTGATGCGCGGCAAAAGCATTGGCACCCGTGACAGCGACAGCGGAGAAACCTGGTATCTGATATCGCGCGCCTCTGCGGTCACGGGACGCGACTTGCGTACCGCGGACCCATCCCGGGATGAGAACGGGCAACCAGCGGTTCGTTTCAATCTAACGGGAGAAGGCGGCCGGCGATTTGGTGCCTTCACCGCAGCACACGTTGGCGATAACCTCGCCGTAGTACTGGATAACAAGGTTCAAGAGGTTGCAGTTATCAAGGAGCAGATTCACGATACCGGCGTTATCAACGGACGCTTTTCCGAGCAAGAGGCGAAAGATCTCGCGATGATCCTGCGCTCAGGGGCGCTGCCGGCGGGCATCAAGTATCTCGAAGAGCGCACGGTAGGCCCGTCGCTGGGAACCGATTCGATTCGAGCGGGAGTACAAGCTGCGGTCATCGGCATGCTCGCGGTGCTGATCTTCATGCTGGTTTATTATCACGGTGCAGGAATCAACGCCGACATAGCGTTGATCTTGAATTTGATTATTCTGCTTGGCTTCCTAGGTTACAGCGGAGCGACGCTCACGCTGCCGGGCATCGCTGGCGTGATCCTGACAGTGGGTATGGGCGTGGACTCGAATGTGCTGATTTTTGAGCGCATCCGAGAAGAGCTGCGCAACGGAAAGACTCCACCTTCGGCAGTCGAGCAGGGCTTTAGCCGCGCCTGGGTGACGATCGTGGATACTCACGTCACAACTATCGTTTCGGCCTTTATTTTGTTTATCTTCGGTACGGGTCCGGTGCGTGGGTTTGCAGTTACGCTGACGTTCGGTCTGCTGGCTAACCTGTTCACTGCGGTGTTCGTCTCGCGCATGATCTTCGATTGGATATTGAGCCGCAAGCAGCGCGGCGAAGCGTTAAGCATCTAGCCAAAATTTAAGGGGTTCAAAGCGGCGTGGAATTTTTTCGCAATCCAAACATAGATTTTCTCGGCAAAAAGTGGTATTTTCTCGCCTTTTCGTTAGTGTTCAGCGTGGCGGGTGTTCTCTCCATGCTTTTCTGGCATGGAATCCCGCTGGGAGTTGACTTTCGTCCGCGCGGGATTGCACAACGCGCGCATCCAACGTTATGGGCCGGCGACCAACAACGAGGTGTTGATTGCCCTCGAGGAAAAAGAAACCAGCGAGCAGGCGCTCGACCGGGGCAAACTGCAGATCATCAATGCGCTAGAATCGAATGCGCCGCAAGGCAAGCTGGACCTGAACAACACCAGTTCTTTGGCGTTGACCAGTTACCTGTTGCAGAAGGATCCGCTGCATGCC
>MNGW01000033.1:0-4646 GCA_001918935.1 Acidobacteriales bacterium 13_1_40CM_3_55_5
AACACTGGAACTCAGGCCGCGAAAGAGGCTGGCAACATGGTGGATCTCGATTCCAATCCCACCAAGCTCATTGAGATCGTTGAGATTGGCAAACAGCTCCTGATGACCCGCGGCTCACTCACAACATTTTCGATCGCCAATGACGTGGCCAAATACTTCGCTATTATTCCGGCCATGTTCGCGGCCACGTTCCCGGTGCTCAATGCGCTCAATATTATGCACTTGAAAACATCGCAATCTGCTGTGCTGTCGGCGGTCATCTTCAACGCGCTGATCATTGTGGCCTTGATACCGCTGGCGCTGCGCGGCGTGAAATACCGGCCAATGGGCGCCGCCGCGCTGCTCCGCCGCAACCTGTTGGTTTACGGAATAGGCGGCATCATCATTCCGTTCATTGGAATCAAGCTGATCGATATCGTGATTACGAGGATCGGGTTGGCCTAGGAGTTCTGTGATGAAGAAAAATCTTCTGACCGCGATTCTGATGACGATTGCGACAACTGTTCTCTTTGGGATTTTTTATCCGCTCGTGGTCACCGCTCTCGCCCAGCTCTTGTTTCCTAAGCAGGCGAATGGACAATTGATCCGGCGCGGAGATCAGGTTATCGGCTCGCGTCTGATCGGACAACCCTTTACTTCGGCACGTTATTTCCATCCGCGCCCTTCCGCTGCCGGCAACGGCTATGACGCTGCGAACTCCGGTGGCTCGAACCTGGGACCAACCAATCAGAAGCTAGTCGATCGGGTAAAAGCCGCGGTAGTGGTTGCACAGGCAGAGAACCCGAATGTTCCAGTGCCGATTGATCTAGTTACCGCTTCAGGCTCGGGACTCGATCCCGACATTTCCCCGGCGGCAGCGTACTTCCAGGTGCCGCGCGTGGCGCGTGCACGTGCCGTCAGTGAACAACGCTTGCGCGAGTTGGTAGAAGAGCACATTCAGCCTCGCACCATTGAGATTCTTGGCGAGCCACGCGTGAACGTTCTCGTGCTGAACCTCGCGCTAGATCAAGCGAGCGGATATTGAGTTATTAAAGAAGGCCAAGGCTGTGAATCTCTCACCGAAGGATTAATCCGAGTTCCTGCTGCAAAGTTAGGTTGTCTTCGATGTGCCAATTCTCGGCGACGCGTCCATCGGCGACGCAGTAGATGTCGGTGGCAATGAAATTGATCGTCTGGCCTTGGCCTTGGATCTGCTCGAAGCGCCCTGTGAAGTGACCACGGAAACGCAGGTGCGCGACGACACGATCACCGGCAACGATCATCTGCTCGATCTCGCAGCGGATGTCCGCGATCGCGAGGCGTATCGGCTTCGAGGCTGCCAGCGGTCCTGCAACTCCCTGAGGGCGACCGGTCGGCAGCGTCTTGTCGACAAAATTTGGCGCAAGCGCCGCGCTCGCTAGTGCTTCGTCCCCAGTATTCCAGAAGGTATCGTAGCGCCGCGCGGCAATGACCTGGGCGTCGGCCTGTTCTCTCGGCAAACTACGATCGACGATTAGGTTATGTGGCTCAAGCAGCGGAGTGTCGGCCGCGAGGGTGTATATAACTGGTGCCGAGAACATCAGCGCAATTGCCGTCGAGAACACCAAGGCTAGAACTCGTGTATCACCCGAGATGAGTCTTGTTCCAGGCAGATTCCAGATGATTTTCCCGCTCAAGATGGATCTCAACAGATCTCCTTACTATGTTTGCTCTCGTCCTTTTACCGAAATTTACGTTCTGTCCGAGCAATCCACTTTCAAAACTCACGACACTCTCAGAATCGCAAAGCAGGCACGGATGCCGCCGCGTTGACATCCGTTGACACGCTAATCTCTCGCCAGCGTTCTGCCTCGGCTGTACGTGTCGCTGCGGCTTGGCCAGGAGAATCGCGGCGCCGAACTGCTCATCGATCAAAATTCCGGCCTTGTCCTTGGGGACGCCCGCATCCACAGCAGCGACGAAAGCGTCGTAGATCACCCGCTTGGCAGCAGCGATCTCCGCCGTCTGTTGCGCGCTCAACGCACCGTCCCATCCGAACATCTTTTTCTGGAACGATTCGCCTTTGCTCTCAACTTCAGGGATGATGCGTTGCGCCAACACCTTGCCCAACTCGACGCCCCATTGATCGAATGAATCGCGTTGGGATTGTTTCACGCTGATCGTGCCGTCAGCTTCGATGATGCGCCCGCCACCCTCCGCTACCTGCCATTCCAGCGCATTGCAGGTCAAACCTTCGCCCGCCGCACCTGGCCACACAAATCCCCAAAAATCTTTTTGTCCTTTGGCACGCTCTCCCTGCTGGATCTTGTTTCGATTGCCTCGGTCGAGCTCGCGGTCGAGGCATAGACCTCAGCTCGGACTTTCTCTCGACTGGCTTCGTGGGCCTTCTCCAGCAACCATTCCAATGATGGCAATGGGCTACAGACCATAAAAATCTGGTAGGCGAAAAGGCGCTTTGAAATTCTGATCAGAAGTTCATTCACAGCCAGCAGGAATCGGCCTAGAAAGTTATTTCCCACTACCAACGGGAACGGAGCTGGTATACCGCGTATTTCCTCGATTCTATAGCCGGATTGCTCAAACAATCTTTTAGCCGTAGTGAATGTGAACAAACGGGTGTGAGTGAGATCAAGGATTCCACGTGCGCCGTAATTGAACCAGCCGAAAAGCAGGGCAAGCCGGGTGACAAAGAAGGCCACGTTGCCGGTGCTGAAAATCACTTTTAAGTCCGAACCTCTGGTGCGGGAATGTCGCACCGAATCGAGGAGACGTTCGGGCGACCGCAAGTGCTCAACGATGTCCAAGAGCAGGATGTAATCGAAGATTCCAGCGTCCACCGGGAAGTCGCCGCGATCCAGATCGCATTGAATAAACTCCTCCAAATCTGCCTTGTGCGCTATTGGAAATTGATCGACGCCGGTAACATGACAACCCCTCTGGTTCAGCGCATGAGAAACATAGCCCGATGCGCATCCGATGTCTGCCACCTTCGAGCCCGGGCGTACGCGCGACAACGCTAATGTGTGAGGGCTCTCAAACTGGGACTTGGATTGGTAAAGAGGGTTATTTTCCCAAGATCGCGTGACATCAAACTTTCGCTCGTAAAGGATTCCGTAATCCTGGGCTCGGCTGAGCAAGCTGGACCGGAGGGCGTTAAATGCGTACTTAATCCCCTTCGCGTAGCGAATCTCGTCTCCGTAATACGTTGGAATCGGGATTTCTTTTATCCGAAGACCGGCCCGGAGCAATTGAATAATGATTTCGGTGTCAAAATGAAAGTCGTCGGTGTTGCGATCGAACGGGAGCCGTCCGAGGGCCTTAACCGAGTACAGGCGATAGCCGCAATGGAATTCGGTCAAGGAACTATGCAAGACCAGATTCTGAATGTAAGTCAGAACCTTATTGCCGACATATTTGTATAGCGGCATGCCGGCACGTAGTGGCCTATAAGGGCTCATCATGCGGGAGCCGAGTACGGCGTCAGCTTCTCCCGCTAGCAGGGGCCGGAGCAGATCAGGAAGGCGCTCAGGTGCGTACTGGCCATTACCATGCACCAGGGCAATGACGTCGAATCCTTGCTGGATAGCGTAATGAAACCCGATTTTTTGATTCCCACCGTAACCTTGAGGCTTCGGGTTATACAACACAGTTAGCGGCAGAGAATCGCGCCCCTTTCTCTGCAGGTCGTATATCTTGCCAAAGGTTCGATCGACGGAGGAGTCATCAATGATCAGAACCTCCGTCTCATAGTCCGCGATGCTCGCGATAATTCTGCCAACGACATTTTCGATGGTGCGCTCCGCGTTGTAAGCGACGACGAAAATCAGAATTCTCTTTTTGATGTTCTCCATGCGAGATTCCTATAGCGGACCGTACCGATGTACAGCTATGGGCGAAGGCGTATGGCCAGTGATGCGGAGACCAGGATTGTAAAGTTCAGGGGAACACCCGCCAGCACAAACAAATTCTGGAAGTTCGGTGAGAACCCGGGAAATGCCGTCGGCTCGATATTCCAGTACGATGGTTTGCTCCAGGCTTGCTTCCCGCACTAGAGGAGCCATGGTGGTCCCGTCCCAATGCCAATGATTGGCGGAGAGCTTTAGCGTATTTCCAAGCCCAGGCGCGCCATCGCTGTAGTAGAAAACACCGGCCACTGGAACTTTCGGGTACGCGAGCCGCAGTGCCATATCAAACCACATGTCGTGTCCAAGAGGATCGTTTTCCTTGGGAACGCCGACCAGCGCGATAATGGTCTCTGGCCTTATCTGAGGTGCATCCCGAATCACCTCCTGAATGGCAACCTGATGCCGATGCCAGTTCCATCGAAAGAATGCTCCTCTCTCGACCGCCCTCGAAGCTCCATAGAATACGACGAGCGCAGACATGCACATCACAACTAAGTCCCGCACCCACCGTCTGGAGAAGGGCTTCGCCATAAGAGCGAAGACCGCGCCCAGGACCATGGCAGCACCAATTGCGGAGAGCAACTGAGTCCGCCAAAGGGTCCGGGGATCGCTCAGCGCTAGATAGGCGGGAAAGCTCAATATCAGCAACACTGAACCAGCAGCGAGCAATTTCCAATCGGTGGCAAAATCGAAATCGGGATCCGCTGCGGCCTCGCTTCGCCGCTTTTTTTAAAAAATAAATGTCATGGCCGCGACAACAAA
>MNGW01000033.1:4823-12477 GCA_001918935.1 Acidobacteriales bacterium 13_1_40CM_3_55_5
TGCATACCAGCCGATCGAAGTTACCCATAGACGCTTGAAAGTAGGACGCAGCAAAAAACCAATCAGGAATGGGGCGAACAGAATAATAAATAGCGGGCTTTCATAACTCCAGAGGCACATGTACTGGAAAAACCCAGCCAGTACGAGATAGGCTGCCGCGCGAATCTTACTTGATTGTTCAACCGAAGCTATGAGGAAATAAATCGCAAGCAGCAGCCAGAGCGTAAAACCTAACTGGTTTAGTTGCCCGACCCACTGTAATGCCGTATCAGACGCATGCACAACTGCCAGTGCACCCACGACGTAAGGTATAAATACGGTGCCCGGAAACAACCGGCGCATTAGAAGAAATAGAAGAAATCCCTTCGCCCACCATAGGGCTGCATACACAAACTGATAGGGGACGAAACTTCCCGTAACATCGAGGATCTCCCCAAGCAAATAAGACACGTGATAAAAAGTGTTGGTATGTGGCCGTAGTGGATCGACATACCAAAACCCCTGCCACACCGACTGGGTTTGACTCTGGAAAGCGAAGCCTGTTTCACCAGGCATGCCACTGGAGAAAGAAAACGTTCCCCACATCGCAAGTACGAGTAAAGCATATGCGACCGCGGCGACCATTCTGAGGTCAAGTCGCGCAAGAGATGAACCCGCCCCGCGGATGTGCCCTGGTGTCTCCTGTAGAAACTCACTATTGACTTCCGTTGTCTCACGCGTCTGAACCGCCTCTCTCACTGCCATCACCTTCTAACCACGAAGATTGTCACTTCCATTTGCCGGAGTTTGGCAACTATTAACAAATGCCAGCCCAATTTTCTCTCGAGCCAGCGGAACCATGCTCGTGGGATCTCGCCCATTCTGGACATCTATCGGCAGCAGACCACCGTCAACGAGGGGCATCGAGAAGCTTAAATTCTTCATGGCAACTCCGATCTGAATTATAACTAAACCGCTTCGAAAGAGGCTCTCGTCGACGCAGCGCACCCACGACGGATTGCTTAAATTGGGTGGCGGCCGCGCGTCGACACGAAGTCCACGCAAGCGGACCTTCGCTTTCCAGAGTCCGCCAATAGGGTCGATCCGCGCCTTTTCTGCTACGGCGTGCCAACCCCTGCTCGGCGTTACGCACGCTGTTGGATTCTAACCGCCAGTCGAATATGCCGACCGTTCCAGCTCAGTCTGACTCTCGGCTCAACCCTCCATTTCCTGAGGACGCACCTCTACTTCCTTCGATTTGTGAAAATGATTTTTGTTGTTCCTATACATCAAGATCTTAGCGGGAACCGTCCTCTTTGGGTCTCTTGATTTGCCCCTGCTCTGCTGTCATTGTGCAACGTGACCAATCGCCAGAATCTTAGTTGGTCGGAACCGGCGGTAGATCCGTTGCTTTGACGTCTGTCGTTGTCGTTGGAGCGTTGTCGATAATGTTTTACTTCGGTACCATCTTCCGAGTACTCGGGTGATCGTATAAACATGACCCATCGTAAACGCATGAAATCGTCACTGTGTGTTTGGGGCCCGGCAACCGCCAGAGACTGTTCGACTACTCCGCGCATCCTCGGCGACAATCCTGGCTCGATCCAGTAGATTTGCGGATGATAGGAGCGATCATGACTCATGACGCGGCCGTTTTGAAAGCCCGCGAGATCGCCAGTCGCGTGCTGGCGCCGTCCGCAGGGCAAAACGATAAGGCGGGACGATTCTCTACCGACGCTGTCGACTCACTTGGTGAGTCTGGACTGCTTGGGCTGCTGCTACCCGTGGATTTCGGCGGTTCAGGTTTAGGTCCCCGCACGTTTGCCGTCGTGACGGCGACCCTCGCCGAGGCAGACGCTTCTGTCGCTATGGTTTACCTGATGCACATCGTCGGCACCGCGACTATCTCGGCAGCGCGCCCAAGCGCGGCTCAGGCAGTCACGCCCATACTGCAAGAGATTGGTGCGGGCCGCCATTTATCCACTCTCGCTTTCAGTGAAGCCGGCTCGCGCAGTCATTTCTGGGCGCCTATATCCCGCGCACATCGGAATGGTAATGGCGTGCGCATAAACGCCAAGAAATCGTGGGTGACCAGCGCGGGTCATGCGCAGAGTTATGTAGTTTCTGCGCTTGCCCCTGAAGGGGCGGGACCTACCGATTCGACCCTCTATCTTCTTGCAGCGCAGACACGCGGCCTTTCAGTTGCAGGGCCCTGGGATGGTTTGGGACTTCGGGCCAACGCTTCTGCGCCAATTGCGCTGGACGACTGCCAAGTCCCAGCCGATTTTCAGCTTACTGATGACAGCGCAGGCTTTCCGACCATGCTAAACGTGGTGCTCCCGCTTTTTAATTTGGGGACGGCAGCGGTGGCGTTGGGATTGTGCCGAGCGGCAGTCGCTGGAACTGCGTCGCACCTCAAGAGCGCGAAATTCGAGCATCTTGGCCAGAGCCTCGGCGAGAGCCTGCCTACCCTACGCGCGCAACTCGCGGTGATGCAGATTGATACCGACGGACTGTCGGCGCGCATCGACGATCTGATCGAGCATCTTGAAAAGCCGCGCGAGACGACCATGCTGCGCGTGCTGGAGACCAAAGCCGCTGCAGGCGAGGTCGCTATCAGCGTTACCTCAGCAGCCATGCGCGTTTGCGGCGGTGCCGCGTTCTCAAAGCATTTGAGCATCGAACGCCTGTTCCGCGATGCGCACGCGGGCGCAGTCATGGCGCCAACGGGCGACGTTCTGCGCGAGTTCATCGGGAAGTCGCTGTTGGGAATGCCGCTCTTCTAAGATCGGGTGCCCCACCCTTCCCGCGTTCTTTGCGGGAGGGTGGGAAATCTGAGTGTTCTTTGTGAAACGCCGCTGACAGGAAGCGTGAAGGCCATGGGTAAAACAATTATGAGCAAAACAATCTGGGTGGGAGCTGTTGCATACAATCCGAAAGTGGTTACGATTTGGGAGGGAATGCGGCGCTACTTTCACGATGAAGCGCATCTGCCCGTTGAGGTCGTACTATTTCAGAGCTACGAGGCTCAGGTCGTGGCACTCCTCGCCCAACCAGGCGATGCAGTGCCACGTATCGATATTGCATGGAATACAAACCTTGCTTACCTGCAAGCGGATGAGTGGAGCGGCCACGCCTGCCGTGCGGTCGCGATGCGCGACACCGATCTCGGCTGGATGACAAAGATCGTCGCAGTTAGCGGAGGTCCCATTTCTACGCTCGCCGATCTGAAAAATCGAACGCTCGCACTTGGCAGCCGAGACAGCGGACACGCAGCTATTCTGCCCGTTCACTTTTTGGAGCAGCAAGGCATGCGCGAGGGCAGGGACTACCGCGCGCTGCGCTTCGACAGCGATGTAGGCAAACATGGTGATACCGGGACCAGCGAAGTTGAAGTGGTGCGCGCCGTCCTCGACGGGCGGGCCGACGCCGGCTCTATCGGCAGCCCGTTCTGGAACACGGTTCGCAGCGAGCGCCTGGTGCCCGAAGGCGGCCTTTGTGAGGTATGGTCCTCTCCGGCATACAACCATTGCATGTTCACGGCACGGCCCGATCTCGACCTAGAGCGGGAGCGCCGGTTCGTCGACGCGCTCTCAGCGATGAGCTACGACAACCCGGTTCATCGCCCTATACTCGACGCCGAAGGACTTCAGCGTTGGCTACCGCCTCACGTGGATGGCTACGCTGCATTGCGGCAGGCCGCTGCCCAACAGGGATTCTTCGAGCGGCTATTTGCCAAGTCGGCTTAGAGATGAAGTGATCGAGCCCCGCGTTGGGAGCCACCGTGCTCCGGATCGCACCTGCTGGATGTCCGAAGCCGGCGAGTGCCAAAGTAAAATTTTGTGTGCTGGTTAGGAAAGCGGGGCGGCTAGAATAAAGCGATGGAAGCCGAGCTGATGCCCGTGGTTAGCGCTGCCGACCTCAAAGCCGTCTACGATTTCTTTCGACCCGACCGTTTGCGATGGTGGAGGGGTGCTTTTACCGTAGTTTATCCAGCAACTTTCCGTGGCGTCCGACCCCTCCTAGATTTCGCTGGCTAACTTGGACGACCATCATGCACAGTTAAAGATTCTTGCCAGCTTATTCGCGTGTTCGCCTTCGCGGTCGAAGGCGCGGCGGACCGCGGCGAAGGACTCGGCGAGAGGAAAAATATCGCGCGTAATAAGCAGATCGGAATCTTCCGCCCCGACCGGATGCCAGTACACACCCTCAACGGTAATCGTGACTTCCGGCACTAGATCGGCTCGAGTAACGGCGACACCTTCGCTGGCAGCCCCACGCAACGCGATCCGGCGGATTACTCGGTCTTCTGCGGCAATCTTCTCCTCATCGAGGAATTGACGGAACGCCTCAGCCTCGGCATCGGTCGAAACCGTGGCCGCCAGTCGCACTCGAAAACCATGCGCACGAGCGCGCTGAATACCTTCGCGTGTGCGCGCCCATGTGCCGGGCCCGCGATGGAGGTCGTGCAGTTCTGGCGTAGCGCTGTCCAAACTGATTTGCAGGACAATTCGATCACGGGGCAACGCTCGCAAGCTTTCCGCGCGCCGCCCAGTAAACAACATTCCGTTGGTCAGCACCGTGGTCGGGGCGACTGCAGCGCAAGAAAGCAGAATCTCGCCGATGTCTTCCAGCAGAAACGGCTCGCCTCCGGTCACGAAGATTTCTTTGACGCCAAGCTCCGCGGCTTCGCGAGCAATCCGCCGCACGCGTGCGAGCCCTAGTTCCCGTCGGGGCGCGGTGGGCGATGAACGCACGCAGCAGTAGTCGCAATGCAGGTTGCAATCGAAATTCGTGTAGAGCCAAAGCCGCGAACCCACCGGCCGATTGTCTTCGGCAGGCACTGCAAGCGTCCCACAACGGAAAACCCACCGCGCACGGCCTTTTTCGATCGTAGCCTCTAGCAGTGAATTCCCGGTGAACCGGCACCACGTTTCCAATTCAGGTCCAATGCTATCTTCGTCACCGATCACCGCGACCAGATCGCCCGGCCGGCTGCGGCGCAGGACAGCGACCAACTCCGGCAAGAGGCCAGACGTGAAAGTCTTTCGCCCAATTTCCAGATCGATGTCAGCCTTCATTCCGATGTTTACTGCGCTTTCCTCCAGGTATCCGAGCCTGTCAGCTTAACGGACACGTCAGAAATGAAGAGGTGCAGGGGCTTGCCATCGGCGTTGCCGCGGTGCTCCGTTGAGATCAGCAGAGGACCTGCCTTTTTGTAGCCTGCCCACGTCGTGGTGACGAGGCTTGGCTTCTTGGGCCCGCCCCGGTGGTAGACAAATTGCTCGACGCGGTTGTCTTTGCCGACGTAGAGATCCCAGGTGTCGCCAGGTGTGTAACCGCCTTCGTTGGGATACTTCACTGAGACCAGCTCGGCCGAGCCGTTGCCAATCGGCAGTTTATGCACACCTTGATCGGTCACAGTGGCGCTGGTGTCCCAGTAAGCATGGAAGGGGAACAGAAGCCAATAGTTATCGTTGATGAAAGCCGGATCAACTTCGTTTTTCACGGCGTCGGGTTGGCTGCTAAGCTCGGAGCGCATGTACGTAACCTTGACCGGCTTGCCGTCCTTATCCTTCCCCTCGTAGGAAACCTTGTTGGTCTTGGGCTCCCACTCCCACGCGTGAGCAAGTTTGAGTACTCCGGGGATTTCCAAGTTCCAGGTGTAGCGGATCGCCTGAATTTGATCCCATGAATCGAGACCATAGGTCTTAGCGATCTTCTCGAGAATTGGCGCGCGCTTTTGCGCCCCTAAAGTCGCAGGGAGAATCAAGAGCATGCTGAAGGCTAAGACGCGGATCACATTGAGTCGGCTCAAATTTGTCATGAACGTCCCTCCTCGGTGAATTGAACGGATGTCGTTTTGGATGAAACCCCCGGATTTTCGGATACAGACTTCGCCTGGCGGCCCAATGGACTTGACTGAACTATTCCGTTTGAGTATCGAGGTGCCGCCGGCCGCATGAGCCGGCGCAATGCAATCATCGCACCGGCCGTTGCCACGCATCCGTATTCCAGCAGCATCACCCAACCAGGAAGCGACCCCCACGGACGCCCAAGCGTGCGCAAGTGCCACATAACGTAAGTGGGGATAATGCTCACAGTCCAGAGGATGATCAGCAGCGTCGAGGCCGACGTCAGAAATGGCAGCAGCCAGAGAAGATACCATGGGAATACGACGGGCGCGCACAAAAGAGATGCTGCCATTGGCCAGGCAAATAAGTCCGGAGACCACTCAGGCGCTGCGCTTCTTAGCCAGGTCGCCGTCACTAATCCGACGAGCACTGCCAGCCCGGCTAGCAACTGCGGAGGCGCCACTCGATGGAGTGCCGCAAACACGGGACCATTAAAGCGGAAACTCTGAACATAGGTACCAAGCGAGCCGATCGGAATGCGGCCGTGATTAAGAAATGGGACGTACAGGAGTCCGACCACGGCTGCCGCCAGCGCCGCATCGCGAATGCGAACCCGCTTCCAGTAGAGGGGCACGAGTACGAGCAGTCGCCCGCCGTCGGCGCACCAGCGCAACGGCGGACACCAGCAACAATAGCGCGCCAACAATGTCAATGTGACCGCTTCCCGCCACCTCAACGGCCAACAGTGGATTCCAGGCGAACGCGAGAACCAGGTGCGCTGCCTGCTTACGACGGAGAAGATCGAGCAACACCAAAATAATCGCGAGCTCGCAAACCACAAATGCTACTTTCAGTGCAAAGGTGGATTCCTGAATCGCGGTTACTGCGCGAAAAAAAAGCTGCGCCCCTGCCGGATATGGGCTCGGTAGATCTGGGTTGTTCAAGTTGCGGGTTTCCGGGGTATGCAGCCCCTTCACGGCAGGATCGCTGGGAACGACAAGATAGGGGTTGTAGCCCAGCCTCTGCAGGCGGCCGTCCCAAACATATCGATGGATATCATCATCGGCGCCCGAGGGCACCCGAAGAAATTCAATGTGCCACCCAGCAGCCAGGACGAGCCCAATCACGACAACGCGTCGGGAAAATCTGGGCGTAGCGAAAAACTCACGAATCGCTAAGAGGTACGAGATTCCCGCAAGCGTCAAAGAGGCCATGAAATACGGTCCACCCCTATCGCCGAAGTTGCGCGAGCAGATCGTTAGCGCCACGCACAACGTGGCGCCGAGTATGTACACTCTCCACGCGGGGGTGATCTTCACTATTCTCCTGTGCCCGTCCGCAACTGTGCTACCGCATGTCCCCACTCCTTTAGCCACACCGCCGTTCGTGGGGCCTTCGCCGGAGCCAGCCGCAACTCCTCTGCCAACCGAGTCAGGTCGTCAACTACATCAATATCGTAAAAAGGATCTGCGAAACCTACGGATAGCTCAAGAGCTCGAGCGCGCGATAGGAGCCTCTCCAGTGCGCTACTGGTGCCCATTCCGTCGCGTGCGAAAAGCGTAGGATGAAAAGCCTTTGCCCCAACGAGGTAGTAGCCTCCATCGTGTGTCGGCCCGACGACCACGTCACGTACCGTGAGCGTTTCGAACGCGTCCTCCAGAACCGAACGTGGCAGATGTGGGCTGTCGCTGTTGAAGGCAATGGTGCGTCGTTGGTGGCCCTCTGCGAAGTGCGCAAATACCGACGTAAGGCCTGCAGCAAGGCCTTCACCCTTCTGTGCAACTACGCGCGCTCCTTGACCTGCCAAGCTAGCCAGTTCG
>MNGW01000017.1:0-1375 GCA_001918935.1 Acidobacteriales bacterium 13_1_40CM_3_55_5
CGGAGATTCGTTCCATCGTGGAGAAGTGGGGATACCGGAGACAGTCACCATGGCATCGCAAAAAACCGGTGGAACCGGCAATGGCGGCGGAAGAAATCTACGGAATTTACGATTCTTCGCCGGCGCGTCCTTACGACATGAAAGAAATTCTCGCTCGCATCGTGGATGGCAGCCGCTTCGACGAATATAAGCCCGAGTACGGCAAGACCGTGATCTGCGGCTATGCGAGGATTGGCGGGTTCGCTGTCGGCATTGTTGCCAACCAGAAATTGCATGCCCAACAGACCGATCATGAAGGCCACAAGCGGATCGAGTTTGGCGGCGTGATCTATACCGAGTCCGCGGAAAAGGCGGCACGCTTCATCATGGATTGCAATCAAAGCCTTGTTCCGCTAGTTTTTTTTCACGACGTGAACGGCTTCATGGTGGGACGCGATGCGGAGTGGAGCGGAATCATCAAGGCTGGCGCCAAAATGGTGAATGCAGTAGCGAACTCAGTAGTGCCGAAAATTACCGTGATCATAGGCGGATCATTCGGCGCCGGACACTACGCTATGTGCGGCAAGGCTTACGATCCACGATTTGTGTTTGCCTGGCCCACTGCCCGCTATGCGGTGATGAGCGGAGACTCCGCCGCAGGCACGCTGGTGGAAATCAAAATCAAGCAACTGGAACGCAGCGGGAAGAAATTAAGCGACGAAGAGCGCAAAGAGCTCTTCGAGTCGGTGAAGAAAACTTACGAGGAGCAGACTGATCCCAGATACGGCGCGGCCCGCTTGTGGATCGACAAGATCATCGATCCAGTGGGAACTCGGGATGCTATCGTGCTCGCGCTCGAGGCTGCGGCGTTGAATCCGGATGTGCCGGAGTTCAAGGTGGGAGTGTTGCAGACGTAGAAAGCGGCGTGATTTTTGATTGTTGATTGTTGATTGTTGATTTCCGATTTCCGATTGTCGATTAACAAAACACTACGATGTCCGACTCAGTCAAAATCATTGAATGTCCGCGCGATGCGTGGCAGGGATTGAAGGGACAGATTCCTACGTACATCAAGATTGATTACTTGAGAGCCTTGATCAGTGCGGGGTTCAAGCACATTGATGCCGTGTCGTTTGTATCGCCTGCGGCGGTGCCTCAGATGGCGGACTCGGAAGAGGTGCTCAAGGAACTCGATCCACCCGATGATGTGGAGATCATCGGCATCGTCGTGAATGAAAAAGGCGCCATCCGTGCAATCGAGAGTGAGGCGGTGAGCACGCTGGGATTTCCGTACTCCGTCTCGCCGACGTTCCTGAAAAATAATCAGAATCAGACACTCGATGACGCTATCGACGTCTTGGAAAACATTAAGCAGAAGGGTGAAGAGGCGGGACTC
>MNGW01000017.1:1408-17024 GCA_001918935.1 Acidobacteriales bacterium 13_1_40CM_3_55_5
GTCGTCGATGCTATCGATCTCCTCGAATCGTATGGGGTGCGAACGATTTCACTGGCGGATACGGTTGGATTGGCTGGGCCGGCACAGATTGGTGAATTAGTATCTGCAGTCATGTCTAAATACGACTACCTCGAATTTGGAGTGCATCTGCACAGCCGTCCAGATCAGGCGGCGGAAAAAATATTAGCAGCATACGATGCAGGGTGCCGCCGTTTTGATTCCGCGCTCGCCGGATTGGGAGGTTGCCCCTTCGCGCAGGATGCATTAGTGGGCAATATTCCGACTGAAAAAGTTCTGGAAGCGCTGCAGCAACGTGCGGCGGCTTTGCCTGCGCTCAAGCCTCTCGATACTCTGCTGCGAGTTTCGACCGAGTTAGGCGCGCGATACACAGATTCTTCGGCGGCGGATTAGAGTTACTTCCTTCGCTGCATTCAGGATGACAAATCGTATAGTGTCGAGAAAATGAATTTCACCACACTGCAACTCGCGTACGATGACCGCGTCGCCACGCTCACGCTGAACCGGCCGGAGAAGCGCAATGCCATCAGTTTCGAGCTGATTGATGATCTTCTCCAGGCGCTGGATGAAGTTGCCAAATCGTCAGCATCGGTGCTCATTTTGACTGGTGCAGGCAAGGCGTTTTGTTCTGGGATGGACCTGGAGAATTTGAAATCGCTGATAGGGCGTTCTCCGGAACAGAACTTGAAGGATTCTGAAACCATGGTCCGATTGTTTCGCGCGCTCTATGAATTTCCTAAGGTGACAATCGCGGCGGTGAATGGCGCGGCTATCGCGGGAGGCACGGGGCTGGCGGTGCTGTGCGATTTCACGCTGGCTGTGCCCGAAGCAAGGTTTGGTTATACGGAAGTGAAGATTGGATTCGTTCCGGCGATTGTGTCCACCTTCCTGCTGCGTCAGCTTGGCGAAAAACATGCACGCGATTTGTTGCTTACGGGGCGACTTATTGGCGTCGAAGAAGCACTTCGCATGGGGCTGATTAATGAAGTTGTCCCGGCAGACCGGCTTATGTCGCGAGCGCGGGAACTGGCGGCTCAGATCATGGAGAACAGTCCGACGTCGCTGGCCTTGACCAAGCGGCTGTTGAGCGACCATGCCCGCGCCGAACTGGACACGCAGATCGTGGCTGCGCTACGGGAGAATGCTGCGATTCGGACAACTAAGAATTTTCGAGAGGGGGTCACATCATTTCTGGAAAAACGCAAACCGCACTGGAGCAGCGAGTGAGCAATGGCAATAGCCATCCTGTGATTTGCGAGAGCCGGCTGCGGGTGCGTTACGCCGAGACTGATCAGATGGGCGTGGTCTATCATGCGAACCATTTCATTTGGTTCGAGGTTGGCCGGGTGGAGTTATTGCGCCAGCTCGGCTTTTCTTATCGCGATATGGAAGAGCACGACCAATGCTTTATCGCCGTGGTGGACGCGCGTTGCCGTTACAAAGCGCCGGCACATTATGACGATGAGATCATAGTGCGGACGCAACTGAAAGGAGTGCGGGAATCCGTGATTCATTTTGGATATGAACTGGTGCGTGCCGGCGATGGCACGCTCCTGGCTGAAGGTGAGACCACGCACATTGTCACCGACGCGGCGATGAAGATGACACCGCTGCCCGAAAAGTATACGAAAGCTTTTCGAGCTGCAGTAGGAAGATAGAACTGTTTTCTTCCCGCTGACTCTGACTTCTCATGAAAGCTCTTCACATTAACGGCAATGATCTGACGCTGGACGCGGTCCGGGAAGTGGCGGTGGAGCGCCGCCCGGTGCTGCTCGATCCGGATGCGCGTGAAGCAGTCGATCGGGCGCGGGCTGTCGTCGATTCGCTGG
The DNA here is from genome assembly GCA_001918935.1 of Acidobacteriales bacterium 13_1_40CM_3_55_5. GTDB lineage: Bacteria > Acidobacteriota > Terriglobia > Terriglobales > Acidobacteriaceae > 40CM-3-55-5. The sequence goes on from MNGW01000017.1 coordinate 3,256, forward strand.
TGGCGAACAATAAAGTCTCCTATGCGATCACTACCGGCGTTGGCAAGCTCAGCGATGCGCGCATTGCTGGCGATCAGATTCGCGAGCTGCAAACCAATCTCGTCCGCTCACACTCAGTGGGCGTGGGTGAACCGCTGTCCATCGCAGAAACGCGCGCCATGATGGTGCTGCGCGCCAATTCTCTTTCCAAGGGCTACTCCGGCGTGCGCGGCGTGGTCATCGACGCGCTCTGCGAGATGCTGAATCGCGGCGTCACTCCGATGGTACCGTCGCAGGGCAGCGTCGGAGCAAGTGGCGATCTCGCGCCATTGGCTCATCTGGCGCTGGCGCTGATTGGCGAAGGCGAGTGTGTGGATGAGAACGGCAAACGTCTCTTGAGCACCGAGGCGCTGCGTCGGGCGCAAATCAAACCGCTGGTGCTCGAGGCGAAAGAAGCAGTGTCGCTGATCAACGGCACCCAAGGAATGCTGGCCGTGGGAGTTCTGGCGCTGCTGGCTGCTGACAGGCTGGTGGATTCCGCCGACGTCATTGGCGCGCTGACCCTGGACGCGCTGCGCGGAACCGACGTCGCCTTCGATGAACGGATTCATAACGTGCGTCCGCATAGCGGTCAGCTCACTACGTCCGCGAACCTGCGCAAGATGCTTGAAGGCAGCCAGCTTCGTGAATCGCATCGCGATTGCGACCGCGTGCAGGATGCGTATTCCCTCCGCTGCATGCCGCAGGTTCATGGCGCGGTGCGCGACACGCTCACGCACTGCCGCGAAGTAATGGAGATCGAAGTTAATTCGGCGGTCGACAATCCTCTGGTTTTCGTAAAGAACCCGAAGCTGGCCGATGGTGAGGGAGATGTCCTTTCCGGCGGAAACTTTCATGGGGAGCCGCTGGCGTTTGTCTTGGATTTCCTGGGCATCGCTCTCAGCGCGCTGGCGGGAATTTCCGAGCGGCGAATCGAACGCCTGGTGAATCCGGCATTGAATGAAGGCTTGCCACCGTTCCTGGCTCCGGGCGCAGGACTGAACTCAGGATTCATGATGCCGCAGGTCACAGCAGCGGCGCTGGCCAGCGAGAACAAAGTGCTGGCGCATCCCGCGTCGGTGGACTCGATTACCACTTCCGGCAATAAAGAAGATTACGTTTCCATGGGGATGACGGCGTCACTGAAGCTGAAACGAATCCTCGACAACACGCGCAACGTGATAGCGATTGAAGCGATGGCCGCAGCCCAGGCTCTGGATTTTCTGGCGCCGCTCAAGACTTCCAAGCGAGGTCAGGCCGCACATGCCGCGATCCGGGCGGTGTGTCCGACGATGGAGAGGGATCGGGTGATGTATCAGGATTTTGTGAGGATCGCGGAAGTGATTGCGAGGGGAAACGTGGCGGAGGTTCTGCGATAGCCTTGGATTGTGATAACCTACGCCCCACCGGGGCGAAAGATGTTGTCTCTTCGAAAGCCAATTTTTCATGTTGCCGCTCTCTTGGGGATCGCTTCATCCCTGACCGGTCAACAACCCGATCCATGCCAGCAGCGCACGATGGTTGTGAGCGTGCGCGATCGCGACGGACAACCGCTGCACGGACTGAACCCCGCAAATTTTCATGGATCAATGCACGGGCGACCAGTCCGCATTTCGTCGGTCGAAGCCGGGCCAGCAGTTAGGAGAATAGTGGTGCTGCTCGATTCGAGCGGCAGCATGACCGTTCCTGCCGAGAAATGGCGACTTGCACGCCTTTTGGCGGGGGACATTGTGGCGCACGCCTCGGCCTCCTCGCAACTGGCATTGGTGACGTTTTCGGGGGAGATCCGCGGGATTGAGGGCTTTTCGGTAGGACGATCGGCTCTGCTCGACAAAATAAGAAAGATTGATGATCCACAGCAGCAAGGCGGCCCGACGGGGATCGCCGATGCCATCGCGAAAGCCTTGGACCTCTTATCCCCTGCTCAACCGGGCGAGTCTATTTATTTGATCACGGACGGCTACGACAACCATAGTAAGCACAAACCGCGACAACTGCGCGATGCGCTTACGACTAGTGGGACACGTCTGTTCGCCTTTCTGCTAATGGACCCGATGGCAGGCGGGAATGGACCGGATGCGCAGGATTTCCGTACTCTGGCGAATGAGAGTGGGGGCGCCCTAGCGAAGTTCGGTGTCCAATCCCTGGTAATAGGCACTGCTCAATGGCATCTTCAACCACGAACACGAGCAGCCATCTCCTTGGGAGCAGAGGTTCTTTACCGCCAGATGGAGAATACGTATCGACTCGAGCTGGAACTGCCTTCTGTATTGAACAAGGCACAGAAGTGGAAACTCGATGTCGTCGATACGCAGGGAAGCAAGCACAAGGATATCGATGTGATCTATCCGCACGAATTATTTCCCTGCACCGTGCAGGCGGCTCAGCACTAGTCTTCCAAGAACTTCCCCGGGACAGAAAGAAGATTGGTTTTCCACACCGGCATCACTACGCGGAATTGACGGCGTTTCCATCCAGTCCCAACTCTTTCGCGATCCCTTTCATCGCCTCGATGCAGAACGCGATATGCTCCTCCAAATCCACGCCTAATTCCACGGCGCCGCTGGTTATGTCGTTGCGGTTGACGCTGCGGGCGAAGGCTTTGTCTTTCATCTTTTTTCGGACGGATTTGGCTTCGACTTCGGCCAGCGACTTGCCTGGTTTGACCAGGGCGCAGGCGGTGATGAATCCTGCGAGCTCGTCGCAGGCGAAGAGAGCTTTTTCCATGGGGGTGTCGCGCGATACGCCGGAGTACTCGGCGTGGGACATGATGGCGCGGCGGATTTCGTCCGAGTAGCCGCGTTCCTTCAAGATTTCGTTGCCTTTGTAGGGATGTTCTTCCGGGGTGGGATATTTCTCGTAATCGAAATCATGGATCAGTCCGACGATTCCCCAAAGATCCTGATTCTCGCCAAACTTTTTGGCGTAGGCGCGCATGCAGGCTTCGACGGCGAGGGCATGTTTGCGCAAACTTTCTGATTGGGTGAACTCAGTTAGTAACCCCCAGGCTGCTTCGGGATCATTCATGGTTTCTTACCTGTTTTCTCCCGGTTTTCGCCGGTTAGTTTTGGTTTTTTAATAAGATACTTCGTGTTTAGGCCCAGAATATCCTTGACATCCACAGGTGTTGTACCTCAGATTACGCTGCAGGTTGGAACATTCGCGAATCTCAGGGGCTAAAGCCCCGGGGATGGACGGGGTTGACGGCACGACTAGAGTCGTGCCCTTTCAAAGCAGATTTTGAGGGCTACCCTTTCTTCCTAGGAGTCGCGGTTAACGTTCCAGGAGAAGCCCCCGCTCTGGCAACTCCCACACCTGATGGCTACCACCCTTGCACCTGTAGATTCAAGGGAAGTTGTTCGTTGCGATCACTGCCTGCTGGTCCAATTTCGTACTTCCAACGATCTTTGCCGCCGTTGTCATGCCTCGTTAGACGAGGATGAGCCGGAAATTGTTGCGGTAGCTCCTCCGCCGCAGATGATGCCGTCCAATGGTCACGGGCGTGGGCACCTGAACCTGGCGGCGTCGATCCGTTCGCTGCGATTGCGCGGCGGGCTCAGCCAGCGGCAATTGGCGTTGCGCATGTCAGTGCCGCGAACGTACGTCTCCAAAATTGAAAATGAAAAAGCGACTCCGACCCTTTCCTCCTTGGAACGGCTGGCGCGGGCGCTGGAGGTGACCGTGCCTGATCTGCTCTCGGGCGGCGAGCGTAATCGCCAGGAGGAAATTGGCGAGCTGATTAAAGATCAGTTTATCGCGGAGATGCTTCCTTTCGTGACGCAACTGAATGGGATGCAGATGTCGAGTATCCTGACGCAGGTGCGGGATCTGACTATGCGTCCGCGGCGAACTGCTTAAGTTCACGAGTTTATCCGGGCAACTAGCCAACTACGGCCGGGGTCGTAAAGATCCCGGCTTTTTTAGTTCTCAGCGAAAAACGTTTAGAGAATGCCTGGTTACTTCCGTGCAGGGATTAGTCGGCGCGGGGTCCTTCGACTGCGCAGCGCGATTCGTAAACCCGAATCGTTCTGCTTCGCTCAGGATGACAATTTTTAATAAACTTATGCTGCGAAGTCTTCTTCAGCGGGTAGAGGGACGGGCTGCGGCAGGCGGTCGGTGACTTCTGCGAGGGCCGCTAGTTTTTCGGACAGATTGCGGGTCAATGATCCGGGCTGATAGCGCCAGTGATAGTTGCCTTCGTAGCGGCTGGGTGTATTCAGACGCGCCTCGCTGCCTAAGCCGAGAACATCCTGCAACGGAACTACCGACAGGCTCGCCACGGAGGCCTGAGCGACGCGGATCAGCGCCCAATTGATGCCCTCTTCGCAACATCCTGTGTAGGCTTTGGCGGCGCGACGTTCGTGCTCCGTGGCGCTCGAATTCCACCAGCCGAGTGTGGTGTCGTTGTCATGTGTGCCGGTGTAGATCACGCGGTCCGGGGTTAAGCGGTGAGGCAGGTACATGTGAGCCCCGGGATCGCCGAAGCCAAATTGCAATACTGCCATGCCGGGAATGTTGTGGCGCTCGCGGAGGGCGTGCACTTCGGGAGTGATGTAACCCAGATCCTCGGCAAAGAAAGGCAATCCGCCCAGGGCTTCCTTCAGCTTGTTAAAAAAATCGTCCTTGGGACCGTCCACCCAGCGGCCGTTGATTGCGGTCGGCTCGCTGGCCGGAATCTCCCAGAACTGTTCGAAGCCGCGAAAGTGGTCGAGACGAATGTAGTCGCAGGTTTGCGTGGCCCAGCGTAGACGCTCAATCCACCAATTGTAGCCGCGGGAGCGCATTGCGTTCCAGTCGTAGAGAGGATTTCCCCAACGCTGGCCGTTGGCGCTGAAGGCGTCGGGCGGAACGCCGGAAACGACTTCGGGTTCGAGGTTTTCCTTGAGACGAAAAAGATCGCGGTGAGTCCAGACATCGACGCTGTTGTAGGCTACGAAGATCGCGATGTCGCCCACCACGCGGATAGAATGTTGAGCACAGTAAAAACGTAACGCGTGCCACTGTTCCCAAAAAGCAAACTGGATTACGCGACGAAGAGCAAGTTCAGGCGCGAGAGCGCTACGAACCGCTTCCAATGCCTCAGGTTCGCGGCATGCCAGTTCGCGGGGCCACTGATTCCAGGGCGCGCCATTGTGACGATCGCGCAAAGCGTCAAAAAGGACGAAATCTTCCAGCCACCAATCGTTGTCGGCGCAGAAGCGCTCGAAGCGGGCCTGCGCGTTTCCTGGAGCGCTCTCCAGAAAATTGCGCGCCGCTTCTCGGAGCAGCGGCAGTTTGTGCTGACGCACGTTCTGATAGTCAATTAAATCGACACTGTCGGGTAATTCCGTCAGGCGCGCGGGAGCAATCCAGCCATGACTTGCAAGACGTTCCAGGCTGACCAACAGCGGGTTGCCGGCGAAAGCCGAAGTCGAAGAATAGGGAGAGTTTCCGTTCGCCGGCGGACCCAGCGGCAGCACTTGCCATAAGCCCTGGCGGGCGGCGACGAGGAAGTCCACGAACTGGTACGCAGCTGGACCAAAATCGCCGATGCCGCCACGGGAAGGCAGCGAAATTGGATGAAGCAGAATTCCGGTGGAGCGAGGGAATGGCATTTCTACTTTCGCTATTCTCTTGAAAGGGGACCGGCGCTGCTAGCCTTCTTCAGGAGCTTGCGAGCGGCTCAGGCTTTTCATCTCGTCTTCGTTAATCTTGATCTTGCCTGATTTTTGCATCTGTTCGCGCAGGTTCTGGACGAATAGCCCGAAAAGTTCCTGCTGCTTACCCTGAAGGAGCGAATCGCGGATCTGATCCTTCTTGGCGGCAAAATCCTGTGCGGAAGGCTCTTGCTTTTCCAACAGAGATAGCACAGCGCCGATGTTGCCATTTTCAATCGGACCGCTGATCTCGCCGGGCTTCATGCTGAAAATAACCGCGGCTGGCCCCGACAGGTTGCCAAGATCGGGGACCTGTCCATCGGGCAGCACAAAATCTGTGGTTTTAACTGTGGCCCCGACTTCTTTGGCAGCTTTTTTCAAATCGTGCTCAGCTTTGGCGCGGTCGGAAAGTTCTTTCGTCTTTTGAGAAAGAAGAGCGGCAACGCGTTCATTCTTAAATTCAGTTTCCACGCGGCTGCGAATTTCTTCAAAGGTTGGCGTGGCCGGTGGTTTGATCGCAGTCACTTCGTATACGACCACTCCTTGCGGCAACTGTACCTGGTCCGGCGGCGACTTCTCACGTTGTTCAAAGGCAGCATTCATGAACTCGGGCGAGTTGCCAATGCCGGGAAGCGATTCGGTGCGGCTGACGAAATCAGTGCTTATCACTTGAAGGTCGCGCGTGGCCGCGGCTTTATCGAGGCCGGCAGTGCGCGCCTGCGTCAGTAAAGCACTGGCCAGGCTGTCTGCGGCACGTGCGGCTTTTTGTTGCTTGATGACGGATTGGATCTGATCTTTTACCTCATCCAGCGTCTTCAGGTGCGCATCCTGCTTATCGTCGACGTGAATGATGTGGAAACCGTAACTGCTCTGCACCAGATCGCTGGTGCCGCCTTTAGGGAGCGAGAACGCCGCTTTTTCAAATTCGGGAACCGTGCGGCCTTTGCCAATCCAGCCCAGCGAACCGCCATTCTTGGCGCTGCCCGGATCTTCGGAATACTTCTTGGCGAGTTCCGCAAAATTTCCGCCAGCCTTTATTTGCTTAAGGACGTCTTCCGCTTTCTTGCGGGCTTCTTCCGCGCCCTTGGTATCTACTTTTCCATCGGGGCCTGGAAGTGGCGTCTTGATCAAAATATGCCGGACGTTTACCTGTTCAGGGACACGGAACTCATCGCGATGCTGATCGTAGTAGGCCTGCAGGTCATCAGGGGTGACCTGAGTCTGAGCCTCTACCTTGGCGGTTTCGAGCACGACGTAGCGGAGCTTGCGCTTCTCCGGAATCGAGTTGTTGTAAGTAGCCTTGTTCCGTTCGTAGAAGGCTTTCAATTCGGTATCGCTGGGATGAATGCTTTTGAGCAGATCGTCTTTACGAAGGACCGCGTAGTCGAACTTGACTTTGGTGTTTCGGCGTTCGAATTCCTTACGAACTTCGGCATCTGTCACCGCCGCGCTGGCGGTGACTAAATTGCGCAGCTTGTCGAACAATATTTCGGATTTAACTTCCTGCTCAAACTCCGGAACGCTGATGTCGGCCTGCCGAAGCCTGGCTTCGTACTCGTCTTGTCCAATGAATTTGCCGTCCGGAAAGAAGACTTGAGCGTAGCGGCCATGTTGCAATTCGTCGCGCAGCTCTTCATCGTTAACCCGCAATCCCAAGCGCTCGGCTTCCACCAAAAGGACCTTCCGGTTAATGAGATTGTCGGCTGCCCGCGATGCGAAAAAGGGCAGCAACATGGCGGCCTGAGCGCCAGCCTTTGGCATCTGCTGACGCAACATTTGCCGGGCCTCACGCTGCACTTCGAGCGTAGTGACGTCCTCGCCTCCCACTCTAGCGACGACGCCGCGTGGAGGAGCGCCAAAGCCGAAGGCGGAGCCGACACCACCGGGCACGAGCGTGATCACCATGGCGGCGCAAATAATCAGCAATAGCCCGCCGAGAACGATCTTCTTCATCGGGCCAGGGGTTTGCAAAAATCGAATCATCTAAAGACTCCAGAAAAATGGGCGGAATGCATTATTATAAACCACGGTCCTCGCCGAAAACCGGCGGGACCCCGGCGCTAGTCAACGCGTGTGCAACTGCATAATGCGAAGCCTGCCGCCGACCCACGCGCACGGTATCGCGGTGACGATCAGCGCGAGGGGATACCAGTGCGGCCCGAAGGCCGGTCCCTTGTTCCACGTCACCACGGCGCCGGTGATGCTCACAATAAGGCCCAGGACACCAAGCACCAGGGCGTGCTCCATGGGCCGATTGGGGGCGAGCCGCGCAGCAATGTAGCTGCCCGCGATGCAGTAGACGGTGCGATAGAGCGTCGCCAGCACGAAGAGCGCGTCTGACATCGGCTGGCCCAACTGCGGGAAGACTCCGGCTATGTGCATCACCACATCCGTGCCCAGGGACAAAACGAAAACGGCGACAAATCCTGCGACGACGGCGCCAATGCTTGTTAAAGTGTTCTTGTTCATACTTTCTCCAGTAGTTTGGCAAGCCGGTCGTAGCTCGCGACCACTCCCTTTTCCATCCCGGACTTAAGGACACCGTCGCGCGCTTCGCGAGACTCGTAGAGAATCGTCTGCGTGAGTGTGGTCTTTCCGCCCTGCTCGACCAGGACGAACGTGCCCACGGCCTCACCGGGATACCAGGACTGGTCAAACTTTTCGGTGGCGACAACGCGCTCCGGCGCCACGATTTCGCGATAACCGCCGCCCATCCCCATTTCAGTTCCGTCTTTGTCACGGCGCCACACGTAGCGGTACTTGCCGCCCACTTTCAAATCGATCTCGCAGACCGGCATTGACCAGCCGTCCGGTCCGAGTAGCCATTGCTTGACCAATTCGGGCTTGGTGAAGGCGTCGAAGACCAGCTTGCGCGGAGCATCGAAGACGCGGGTGATCACGATCTCGCGGTCGCCGCGTGTGGTTAATTTTAGATTTCCCGGGTTGTTCATCGGTGATCTCCTTTATCCCTTAGTGGGCGCTTGGTGCGTACGCGCTTCTTTCCCTTCAGTTCCGTGGTCTTAAGATCATGGAGCAGGGCGTCCAGACGCTGAAAGTTGCTCTCCCAGATACGCCGGTACCGCTCCACCCAGACCTCAAGCTCCTGGAGCGGCGCTGGACGCAATGCATAAATTCGGCGCTGAGCGTCTACGCGGACGTCAACCAGCCCGGCATCACTGAGCACCCGCAGATGTTTGGAGACTTGCGGTTGGCGCAGGTGCAGCCGATGGACCATCTCCCCGACCGGGCGTGGTCCGTCGCGCAACAGTTCGACGATTTGAAAACGGTTGGACTCGCCTAGCGCTTTCAGGGTCTCAATCATGGCCAATGCCAATATGCCTCGACGAGTATATTCTTGTCAAGATATATTCTCATAAAGGAATACATAATCGCCGCCGAAAAGTTTGAGACTGTTCTTGGCCAGTGTCTGTCGCCCCTTCAGGGCTGGTCGGTTGTTGCATGATTACCCACGGCTGGCGCCGTGGGCTGCATTCTTGCGCCGCTTCGCGGCTGGGTTCGGTTCTTCCGGCGCTTCGCGGCTGGGTACGGTTCTGCGCCGCTTCACGGGTGGGCTCGGTTGTTTGCGGGTGGGTTCGGTACTTGCCAGGGCCGACGGTTGCCGTTCACTGCATTGGAACGAAACATTCAGAATTGTGTTCGGTAGAATTGCGTTCGGTGCATTGGAACGAATCATTAAAACGTGTTATTAGTTGCTAACCCGCTGTCGGAATCAATTAAATTAATTTAGCGCCGCCGAGGGTCGCGGCAATGGAGCGCCTTTGAACCTCATCTTGATCTCACGCCTGAATACTGCCTTGCGGAAATTTGGCTTACTGTGGCTGACTTTGTCCTCTCTGCTGGCGGCACAGCAATCGCCCGTGCGGCGCCCGCAGCCTGAGTCGAAACTTTCTCTGCGGGAAGGGTGGACGATGCAGTCCTCCGGCAAGGTACGTCACGGCGGTGATGTGCTTTCCACGCTCCGCTTCCAGCCAGCAGGTTGGTACGCGATTACGGTGCCGACCACGGTGGTGGCGGCTCTGGTGAAACAAAAGGTGTATCCAGATCCGGATTTTGGCATGAACCTGCGCTCGATCCCTGGGGTTACGTATCCGATTGGCATGAATTTCTCGAATCTCCCTATGCAGGCGGACAGTCCGTTTGCAGTTTCGTGGTGGTATCGCAAACAGTTCGTGATTCCGGCCAGTTTCAAGGGGAAGAGTCTGTGGCTGCAGTTCGGGGGAATCAACTATCGCGCCAATGTTTGGCTGAACGGAAAGCAAATCGCAAAGTCCCAGGATGTGGCGGGCGCATGGCGCACCTATGAATTCAACGTCACGGATGTGGCCAAGCCGGGACAGCCGAATGTGCTGGCGGTGGAAACCTGGGCTCCCACGGAAACTGATCTAGCCATCACTTTCGTGGATTGGAATCCCGCGCCTCCGGATAAGAACATGGGATTGTGGCGCGGCGTGGACATAGTGACCAGCGGACCGGTGGCGGTTCGGTATCCCGCGGTGGCGTCCAAGGTAAATTCTCCGGCGAATGACAACGCTCACTTGACGGTCAGTGCCTTATTGAAGAACGCGACTAACCAACCAGTCAAAGGCATGCTGAAGGGGCGGATTGAGAGCATCGAGTTTTCTCAGCCCGTGGAATTGGCTGCCGGTGAAACCAAGGACGTCGCCTTCGAGCCCGACAAATTTTTCCAGCTGAATATTGCCAGCCCTCGCCTGTGGTGGCCGGCACAGATGGGAACACCAGATCTTTACAAGCTAAATATGGAATTTGATGTGAACGGGAAAGCTTCCGACCGGGCAGAAACTCACTTCGGCATTCGTGAGATTGGTTCGGAAGTAAGTTCTGACAACCATCGTGTGTTTACGATCAACGGGAAGAAGATTCTGATTCGTGGTGGAGGCTGGTCTCCAGACATGATGCTCCGTGAAAATTCTCAGCGACTGGAAGATGAATTCCGTTACGTGCAGGACATGGGCCTGAACACGGTTCGTCTGGAAGGCAAGCTGGAGACTCAGGAATTTTTCGATCTTGCCGACCGCAAGGGAGTCCTGCTCATGGCAGGCTGGTGCTGCTGCGATTTCTGGGAGCATTGGCCGAAATGGAAACCTGAAGATTTTACGATTGCGGAAACATCGCTGCGCGATCAGATGTACCGGCTGCGCAACCATCCCAGCCTGGCGATGTGGCTGAATGGCAGCGATAACCCGCCTCCTCCGGACGTTGAACAGATTTATTTGAATGTCGAAAAGCAGACGCGCTGGCCCAATCCAGTGGTGTCTTCGGCAACCGGTAAGCCGACTCCGGTGACCGGCGACAGCGGCGTCAAGATGACCGGTCCTTACGAATACGTTGCGCCGTCTTATTGGTTGACCGACTCCAAGGCTCCGCTGCCGCATAGTTGCAATCCCGGCGGATGCGGCGGAGCTTATGGATTCAATACCGAGACCAGTCCGGGGCCGGCGGTGCCTCCTATCGAGAGCATGCGCGAAATGCTGCCGAAAGATCATTTGTGGCCGATCGACGATTGGTGGAACTACCACGCGGGTGGCGGCGAATTTAAAGATATCCACGTATTCACGGATGCTCTGAATGCGCGCTATGGCAACGCGACCGGAGTCGAAGACTACACCCTCAAATCCCAACTCATGGGATACGAGGGAATTCGCGCCATGTTCGAAGCGTACAGCCGGAACAAGTACACATCCACGGGAGTGATTCAGTGGATGCTGAACAACGCGTGGCCATCGGTGATCTGGCATTTGTATGATTTCTACTTGCGTCCCGGTGGAGGCTACTTTGGCGCGAAGAAGGCGATGGAGCCGTTGCATCCGGTGTATTCGTATGATGACGGTTCAATCTGGGTTGTGAGCAGTCAATATGCGGATGCAAAGGGTCTGAAGCTTACGGCAAAAATCTTCAACCTGGACATGACTGAGAAGTTTTCGCAGCAGGAAACACTGGACGCTGCGGCGGACAGTACGAATAAAGTTTTGACCTTGAAGGAAATTCAGGATTTGAGCCCGACTTACTTCCTCGCGTTGCGATTGGAAGATGCGAGCGGAAAGGTCGTGGGATCGAACTTCTACTGGCTCTCGAGTAAGCCCGAGACGCTGGACTGGGAGAAATCGAACTGGTACACCACGCCGACCGCTTCCTACGCGGATTACACCTCGCTTTCTCAGTTGCCCAAAGTCAAGCTGAATGTCACCAGCCGTAATGAACGCAAGGGCGAGGACGCGATCACCCATGTGACTGTGGAGAATCCCAGCAAGAGCCTGGCATTTTTCGTTCGCCTGAAAGTGAACCATGGGGTAAAGGAAATTCTGCCGGTTTTGTGGCAAGACAACTACTTCTCGCTGCTGCCAGGGGAGAAACGCGAGCTTAGCGCGACGTATAGGACCAGCGAATTGGGAGCAGCCAAACCAGCAGTGGAAGTGAGCGGCTGGAACGTGACGTCTCAGTAGAATTTTCGGAAGGGTACGGCTCGAGTCTTGGAAGGGCACGGCTTCAGCCGTGCCGTCTAACTCGCCGAGGACGGGCTTTAGCCACTGATGGTTTTGGATTTAGCGCTGTTACCAACCGCCACCAAAAAAATCGCGCTCTTACCCTCCGCGTGCGGCGAGAAGAACTTGACCACGTCGTCGTCATAGAAGGTGAGGCCGGTCGCGCCCAGGTGCTGCGCATAAGCTCCGAGATAAATTTTCCCTCCGAGAATGCCGGCTTCCAACTGCACGGCGCGATATCCCCGATTGCCAAAGCGCTGCAGAATCGCCCGCAAGTCCGCCATGAAAAAAATGTTCACGGCAGCATCGGCAGGCAACGCTTGCTCCAATCCAAGGTAGCCAGCCTGGGCACGAAAATTCCCCGGCTTGAGACACTCGATCAGCCTACGATCGCGGTGGAAAACATAAGCTCCGGGCTCGACACCTTCCACAGCATTCACGATCAGGTAGAGATGGTTGAGCAGAGATCCCATGGGATCGAGAAAGTCAGCATGTATGCCGTGGGTGGCGCGGTCCAGCATGGTGGAGAGCTGCACCAGCGTGATCGGAGTGCGGGCAAACTTGCGGCTCGAGCCGCGGCGCAGAATCACCTGCTCGATCGGATCGCGAGGGATTTCGGCGTCAGATAAAGGGCGGAACTGAACCACAGGACCCCTCGGGGGCGGCAGCTTGGTGAGTGGAGTTCGGCCGCGCCACGCCGCGACTTCCGCGGGAGAATGCAGCGAAGAGGCGTCGTGCATTTCGCGCATCCGTGGATAGTCAATTTCAGTGCGAGAAAGCGGAACAGTTTCGAAGCCGAGAGGAGAGACTTCCTCCGGAGGGGGTGGAGGAAGCGACGAGTCGTAGCCGATGGCCACCGATGAGAACGTGACTTCGCGCTGGGCATCGACATCCAGCAAGCGGTTCACGGTTGCATCCACAAAGCCGCAAACCACCTTCGCCGGAAGACCCAATGCAGTTGCGACGGCCAGAAGGTTAGCGAGCAGGGTGCCGTTGTCCCAGCCGAAATGGCGGTAGGTGCGGTTCTGATATTTCCAGGCATTGCGCCAGTAAGTACCGGTGCACACGACAATCAGCGGGGCGTGAGCGATGGCGGGTTCGCTGGCGGTGGCCTCAACCAGAATGCCACGGAAATCTCCGGCGCGCAGTTTGCGCAAACCGAACTCGGCGGCGGCGAAATGATAGATACCAGCTTCCAGGTTCGCGAGGTCGCCACAAACCAGGTAAAGCTCGATTTCATAGAGCGCCCCGGTGCAGGCGGCGGCGCGAAAGTAGATCTCACCGCCCGGATACTTCCTGTGCCGGGTAATCCCAGCGGAAAGGTAGAGGAGTTGGGCGACTGCCTCTAAATCGGGTGCGGCGTTGGTTTGCGGCGGAACAATCTCGGAGATGGCAGAAAGTGCTGCTACCCCGGTCTGCCGGACCTCGGCAGGCAAACGAATCGGCTCCAGCGTGGCATAAATCTTGAATGCCAAGGGCTGGTTGGCAAAATCTAAGGAGTGCGCGTTGGCACGGACGCTGGCGAAGGAATGCTTCGTAGCGTCGTGATAGGCCCGAGCAGCTTCAGCATTGTCTGGCATGAGGTGATTTGTAA
>MNGW01000104.1:0-4163 GCA_001918935.1 Acidobacteriales bacterium 13_1_40CM_3_55_5
GACGTGCAAGTCCTCTTTGCCGACGTCACTGCTTCTGCGGGTTGGCTTGCTCAAGGGCTTGGTCGCCATTTTAGTTTCTCGCTTAGTGGATCTTGGTTTCAAAGTCTTATATCTCGCAATTACTTTAATGGAGCGATCGGAACCTGCCGAACAATGGGGAAGGTCAGCTTGAATACTGTGCCCCTACCCACGGTACTGCGCACCCGGATTCGGCCACCATGATTTTCCACAATTCCCTTGACGATCCAAAGTCCCAAACCAGTTCCCTTTTCGCCCTTTGTAGAAATGAAAGGCTCAAACATGGACTTCTGGAGTTCGCCAGGAATTCCGGAGCCCGTGTCTGCCACAACTAGTCTTAATGAACTATGTAAGCCATCCAGTGCGCGAATCTCGCTGGTTTCAATGAGCAGCTTGCCGCCCGCTTTCATGCTGTCCTTGGCGTTGACCACCAGGTTGGAAAGCAATTGACGGAACTGGTCGGCAGAACCCTTGATGGGTGGAAGTTTCCCCAGCGTTTTATTTATCTGAACGCCGGATTTCTCCAGGGGCCGTGCAAACAATGCGAGTGTGTCTTCCACCACGCTGTTCAAATCAAAGTTGCCCAGCGGAGCCGTGTAACGATAAAGCCCAAGCATCTGCCGAACGATGCGGGTAACTCTGTCGTTTTCGGTCCTCAGAACTTCAAAAATGGGATTGAGTTGAGGATCCAGTTTCCCCGCGAGCAGGTGAATGGCATTTTTCATCGCCTCTAGAGGATTGTTGATCTCGTGGGCAATGGTTCCCGCCAAACGGCCGGTAGCGGCGAACTTCTCCATCTCCAGCATTCGTCTTTCCAGCTGAAGTTGTTCCAGTTTTTTCCAGGCTGAGAAATCACGCAGCACGGTCACGGTGTACGCTACCTGTCCGCGAGCGTCGTAAATCTTACCCGACCTGGCAGCATATTCCGTATCTGTACGAGAAGTTGGGTTGTGAAGATAGAGCGTACGGTTTTCTTTGTCTGAGAAGGAGAAAGTAAACGAATTCAGGTATGCGTCCAGTTTGGCCTGGTTCTTTACTACTTGGGGATCCTTGGATGTTTCGACCGAGCCGAATAGATCTTTTGCCATGGGATCGAGCAGGACAATCTTGGCCGAATTGTCGGCAACGATAATCGGGTCACCCACGTTCTCAATGACCAGATTGAGGCGATCGCGATCCTGGCTCACAATCTCTTCGGCAGTGCGGAGCTTCTCCAGATTGGCCCGAACTTCTTCATCGGCACGACGCAGGTCAGTAACGTCACGCATCACGGTTACCATGCCGGTACGGACCGTTTCCTTGCTGAAGGTGGGAGCCGAGACGGCTTCAAAAAGAACTTCTTCGCCTTCCATCACATCCACCAGCGTGAGATCGCGAGAAGCGCCACTAGCGCTGACTACCATCGAGGACAACGCCGCCGAGAAGAGCAAGTTGTTCAACTCTACCGCCCGCTTGCCTCCCTCGCTGACGCCTTCGGGGACACGGAAGAAACGTTCCGCAGCCTTATTCTGCGTAATTACACGATGCTGACTGTCGGTGAGGATCACGGGATCGGCCATGCTTTGCATCACCGCCTGCAAGCGCGCAATGGTTACTTCCATGTCGCGCATGCGGTTGTAGTAATGCTCCACCTTGAAGAGGCGGGAAAGGTAACCGTTGGCTCGCGCTGCCAGCGCCCTCAACTGCTCTAAATGTGCCTGACTGGTGTTCTTGTGAACTTGGGCGAGCCCCAGCGTGGCGTAGGCTTGCATGCCGCAGGCAGCACAAACTTGATCTTCAAACTGCATTTTCCTGGTAATTCGAGCATTTTGGATCGCCAGGCAGTCCTGCCGCCGCTCCCTCTCTGCTTCCCAACACCGACTCGAGCTGCGGTAGATCATGGGATAGGCGTACCAGGGACTGCTGCCGTTATCGGGATGCAGGATTGCAGGATTAGGATTTTGCAATGCGGAAACGATTGGGTTCTCACTGGCCCACAGCGAAGTCCGGAACTTCGTCAGAAAAGAGTTATCACAATTCAGAGAGGCAGTAGGTTTCACCTCACCTGTTTCGAAATCTACTTCCAAAATCATTGCCCGGGAGAAGCCAAGCTTGACGATTTCTTCGAGGAGGATGGGGAAAATCTCCTCTGGGCGTTCGGCGGAGAGCAGCCGCAGAGCTGCCGATTCGCTTACGGAATCGCGAGAAACGAATACCTTGGATTTGGGCCGCAGCTGTGGGGTCGCCATTTAGGATCCACTCCGTGAAACCACAGCCAACTTCAACCGCGACGACGGCCTCCACGCCGGGCGGGAACGCGAGTAACCCGTCGCGTAGTTTCCATCGGGATCTCCGGTTGCTCCACCCCGGGCAACTGCGGGCGCGAAACGATTCCCATTAGACCGACGGCATCCGCGTATTTCAAATAAGTATCGATCGAGGCCACAACCACGCGCGCTTCGACCGTGATTAAATCGATGCCGACCAGAGAAATGCGTACCCAGGCGTCGATTACGATTCCTTTGTCCAATACCCGATCGAGTACGTCGATGAGGCTTGAACCACCCGATATGCGTTCGACAGCCATGAAACTTTCCTCCTAGTAAATGCGGCTAAGCTTTGCGTCTGGCATTAGGCACTCGCGCTCTGGCCCTGCGCGCTGGGGGCTTCGCCGGAGGAAGGGCAGGGCGAGTTACCCCCGCCGGCATAGTGAGGTGAGGATCGTACTTCCACCAGTTCAAACCGATCTGTTCGGCTTTGTCCACAGAACACACCAGCAGACGAATGCGAATCGTGAGCAGTTCGACGTTCGCCAGTGAAATGCGAATGTCGCCGGCAACCACTAAACCCTTATCCAGAACCCGGTCCAGGATGTCGACTAAGGTCCCGGATGACGATGGAAGTCTATCCATGTAGTTTCTTCTTAATTTTGGGGGAAAAAAACGGCTTACGACAGCGAAATCGATTGCCGCTCGACGATGCTACTGACTCATGTGAGCGAAGTCAATTGCCCAAGCGGTGGATACGGTATCAATAGAGAAAATACAGCAGGACTACAGGAAAATACGTTAGGAAATACTGTTTTTCCTGTAGATGAATTACTCAACCAGACGCCCCAGTGGACCCAGATCCAAGTTGAGGTCGGCAGGGGTGAGATTGAAATGGGTTGCAAGTTCCGCTATTTTGCTTTCCAGTTTCATCAAGGCCTCGCCCATCTGCTCAACCTGTTCCTCGGTTAGGGAGTTCCCTTCCATCCGCCGGATGGCCTGTCGCTCCAGTAACTGCCGCAATAGTTCAATCAGACTGAGGACCAACTTAGCCAGACTCTTCTCAATTGTCTCCGGCGAACAGTCAATACGTCCCGACAGTCCGGCAGCGGCATCAGAAAGACGCAAAGCCTCCGTTACTTCTGAAATGTCAGAGTCGATGTCTTTGTTCGCCATCACTGCTCTTTCAAAAATTCACTGGCTGGCCACGGTCCGGTGACACGGGGCTCAGACTCAGTTGAAACGGAAACACCTTTCATCTGCCGTAAAAAAGCTTGCACGTCACTTCTATCGACCAACGCGAAACAACGAATTCCCGCGACAGTTTCGTGGTGCCGCCAGTCCTTTGCCAGGTGTTGGGCCGCTTCCCGAAAGCGGGCAACGATACTCTCAATATATTGATGCTGCGCCTGACGACCCCGGAGGTATTCCGCGCCCGATTTTGGCGAGGTGGCTTGCGGCTGGGTTGAAGTCTGTATCTTGAGTTGAATTTCCATCTGAACGCAATTATGTAACCGGAGTAGCGCCTCACGGTACTCTGCCTGATGCTCTGTTAGGAATTGCGAGAGCGCCGTTTCATCCGTGAGAATCGTGGGAAAGCGAAACGGAATAATCGCGGTCTGCCGCAGAAGATCTTGCAGCACGCGGTTGAAGTCCAGCGCGGCTTCCTGGATGGGCGCATTCCCTACCACATCCTGTGGATCGAATTGTGAAGTAAGGCATTGCAAGTCGTCGATGCGGACGGTTTCGATGGTTGTTCCTCGAACTCCGGCGTGTGGGACCGCTATCTCAGGCTGCGTTTCAGTGATGCAGTACGCGAGGACAGCCATTACCGCGGTGACCCCTTCGAGGAAGCTTCCGAAGGACTGACGTTGGGAAGTCGCATGTGCCGCATTGCGG
>MNGW01000104.1:4257-12814 GCA_001918935.1 Acidobacteriales bacterium 13_1_40CM_3_55_5
GGCGATCACCAAATCTTCTGAGGGCTGCGGCATAAAATTATTTTGAGAGTTGATGGGTTCCGCCGTGGTTTCAGGATTTAGACTCGCTTTCTCGCGATACAAAAGAATATGGGGGCCAGGGCCCGGTGATTTCGATTTTTCGTTTGTCCTTCCAATCGCGGGAAAAACGGCGCAGAAGGTTCTGCAACTTAGTCCTGTCCGCCCGTTTCACCAGCACGCTGACCTGGTATTGCAAGTCGCGGCGCCCTCCACTAATCTTGCCACCCTCAGCGGTGGCTACGCCAAGCTGATCTAGTTCGTAGGCGAAACGTTTCACGTCTTCATCCGCCTTCGGAGGAGTACGGCTTTGCAGCAAGCTAGACTTCGCTTGCAAATACTCTTTTCCGGTGCGCACCTTGGGCGGAAGATTGACGCGTGCAGGCAGCACAAAGACCTTTACTCCCCATTCTTCACTCCCCTGGATGCGACTGAAATCGGTTTCCAGCACTGCTTTTCTTTTGCTGATGTCGTCTTGGAGCGAAGAGTCACTTAAAAACACCGTCCCTAAACGTGCGGGCAACATGTCTTGCTTGTCAGCGATGGAGGCGACAGCGCGCTGGTGACGAACGCTTACCGCAGCCAACCAATCCAAATCTTCCAGCTTGCGCGAAAGATTTTCCCCAAAGTCTTCGGCGGGAACGCGGCTTACCCAACATATCAGACCTGCACAATCGAGCGCTTCAATTTTGGATTCGCCGTCCACGCCGGGCACTTGCGGGGGATTGCTGACGGGTGGCCTGGTGACACCGTACAAATAGACAACGGAATCCGGCTGGTGCCGGGTCATCGTGCGCGCCATAGCTCTCCTGTGAATGAGCGTAGCGCTCGTTTGCCCGCGATCTCCGCGGGAAAGTTACGCACGGCGTAGATGGTCTTGTTGCTATAGCGCCGGCTTAATTTGGCCGTGGTGGCCATTTGCCATTGCCGGGTTCGCCGGCAGCGCTGGCATTTCTCCGTATCCGCCGCAAACAAAACGCGGTTGATGAATAGGGAATTCGACGACAGACCTAGTTCCCCGAGATCATGCATTAGCCGCTCCGTTTCACGGTCGGGCAGGGGCTCCGGAAGCATCACGGTATAGATGCAGGAGCGTTCGGGGTCTTTCAGAAGGTCCAGGAGTTCGCGGACACGCTGACCGAGCTCCGCCACCTTTACCCCGGCATCGCGAGCGAAATCCAGTGTACGGTGCGCCGCCAGGGTTTTCAACAATAGCCTGGTCCAGGCCAGAATGCGCTGTGGCGTCCGCAGCAGATCGAGGGCATGGCCGGTGGGCGCCATGTCAATCACCACCCGTTTGGAAGAATCGCCGAGTAGATCCAATATGTGCACGATGGCGAGAACTTCATCTACCCCCGGGGGAACGATCTCCAGCAACTCAGAAAACAGACGCCTCTCAAAAGAGAGATCGACGTGTATTCCGGAAACATTCCCCGTAGTGGCCTGGTCGATGGTTTGTTTTACCTCCGCGACCCACTGCCTGAACAGATGAACGGAATCCATTTCTGAAGCCAGAAACTCACTGTCACTCAGCACCGGTCGGGCTTCATCCGTGATATCGGCCTGAAAAATATCGTCGAGGGAAGGCGCGGGGTCGACAGAGCATATCTCGACTGGCAGTTTAGACTTCGCACGGGTGTTGAACGACAAGGCAGCAGAAATCGTCGTCTTCCCTACCCCACCCTTGCCTACGACCATGGTCAGTGGAGTTTTCAGGACCGGCCACTTGGAATCAAACAGGCGCATCTCTGGGGCTTTCGGAGTGCGAGGCGTCCACTTCATGGGCTTGCTGTCAAAAATGTGAGCTGCGAAAGCGGCCAATCCAGTTATGCCAACCACGGGAGCGCCGAAATCCTCGCCAACGTAAAGGTCTGTGCCTGGGAATTCACGTTTGAGCAGGACACGTGCCGCGCGCGTTGCAGCAACTCTGTTGCGGCAGACTGAGCAACCTGCCGAGCTATCAATCGCGCGATTCAGAACCACACTGCTGAACTTCAGCGGCGTTGATTGTTGCCCCAGCACATCCCGACATCGCAGGGATTCGTTGAGAGAAAACTTTTCTGAGGTCGTGACCAGGAACATTTCTGCGCCGCGTAGTGCATCGCGAACACCGCTTACCATTTGCGACCATTGTTCGAGTATGGGGAAGGAGGCCGGTTTAGCGTTGCCTCCAAAATGCTGTGCCAGAATTTGGTCGCGACTCGCCGCCAAATCCAAAAAGTTCAGAAAACGCTGAAAATGTTCCGGCAATTCAAAGAGTCGCAAGGTATGGCCGAAAGGGGCGGTATCCACAACTATCTGATGGTACCGGCCTGAGGATAGTGCGTCGTCGAGGGCAAGCAGGGCCGCCATTTCGGCCATGCCGGGGACAGCCGTGTCCATCAGCGGCTCAATATCTTCCCGCGAGAAGATGGAGCCATTTTCCAGGATCGCGAGCAGATTTTCTTTATGGCGATTCAGAAAGCTGTGGAAGCGCTTCTCGGCGTTGACTTGCCATGCGGTTAGCTTTCCGCGAGGCAGGTGAACCTTTACCGGATTTTCTCCCAGCGACTGATCGAGAACATCGGCAAGAGAGTGAGCCGGATCGGTAGAGAGGAGCAGCACAGGCTGGGTGCGATTCTCCATCGCGCAACGCACCGCATAAGCCGTGGAAACGGTTGTCTTGCCAACCCCACCTTTCCCCATGAAGAAGCAGAGTCGGGTCACGAAGTCATTCTAGCGGTAGAAAGCGGCACTTAGCACTTAGCACCCTTAGCATTTAGTCGTCCAGTTATTGGGTCAGTTCGAGGAAAGACTGCGTTTCCCTATTTCACAGTTGGGCGACGCTGAGCACCGTGCAGCTGACGATGGGTCAAGAAGTGCTGTCTCCCATCTCGATTTCAACCTCGCGATGCCAGTCTGATTCGGCGTGCTCTTGAATTAAACGCACACAACGGTTCCAGCGCAGGATGGCATCGTCATTCCCAGTCGGACGAATTTTTTCTGCCTCTTGGTAGCAGCGCATAGCTTCGTCGAGAAGCACCAGCAGAGTGTGAGGCGGGCGTCCTATGCCAAGCTGTGCCTTAGCACGCCGCTCATAGAGGATGCCCAGATAGTAGAGTCGTTCATAGCGGTCAGTAAGCTGCTGGAATGCATTCTCGGCCTCGGAATAGCAGTCGGCAGGATTGCCGGTGAACTGATCGGTGATTGCCAGACCTAAGAGGCGCAGCGCGAGTTGATGTCCAGGCTGGATCACCAGCACATCCTGACATATGGACTCGGCTTCTTCCGGTTCGTTCAGGAAACGATATAGCTCGGCTTTGGAGAGGGCAGCATCCACGCCTTCAGGTGAGATTGATTTCAGTTTCAGTTCCATAGTCCTTCATCCTTGAGCGGTCATTCGGGAGCTGGCTTTCCGGCATTTCTGATTTTTCGCACTAGGCGAAGCAATGGATCGTAGAACTCATCCACAACACGTTCTTTCAAGGGAATGATTGCGTTATCGGTGATGCGAATTCCCTCGGGGCACACTTCAGTGCAGCACTTTGTAATATTGCAAAGGCCAAGTCCAAGTTCGTCTTTGAGCAGACTGGTGCGGGAAAGGCCGTCCAGAGGATGCATCTCCAGGCCGGCGACGCGCACGAAGAAACGTGGACCGCCGAATTCCTCCTGCTTCCCATGGTCGCGGAGTACATGGCAAACGTTCTGGCACAGGAAGCATTCAATGCATTTTCGGAATTCTTGCACACGATCGATGTCGGGTTGGTACATTTTCCATTCCACGCCTTTGCGAGGTTGGAAAGGTGGAATTTTCTTGTTCACTTTGTAATTCCAGGAAACGTCCGTCACCAAATCCTTAATCACGGGAAATGCTTTCATGGGGAAGATGGTGATGGGCTTGTCCTGAGGAAGAGTATCCATGCGAGTTTTGCAGGTGAGGCGGGGGCGGCCGTTCACCTCCGCCGAACAGGAGCCGCACTTCCCTGCCTTGCAGTTCCAGCGCACCGCAAGGTCGGGAGCTTGATGCTTCTGGACGTAATGCAGGGCATCGAGCACAACCATTCCAGTGGCCACGGGTACGCGGTACTCTACCGGCTCTCCTCCCTCACGCGTGCCGCGGAAGATTCGCAGGACAGCCTCAGCCATGGTTAAGCTCCAGTTCCTTTTTCTTCGGCAAGTAACGCTTGCAAGTCCTCGGGAATACTTGGAATCGGCTCTTGGCGCAACTCCATGCGGTCAGCTCGCCGCGATATCACGTTATTCTTGTTTCCCCACTCGGGATCGAGTTTTGGATAATCGATGCGGCTGTGCGCACCTCGACTCTCACGCCGCGCTATGGCGCTGCGAGTAACGGCTTCGGAGACGGTGAGCATGGACTTGAGATCGCGGCATAGATGCCATCCAGGATTGAACATTCGCGAGCCGGTGATGGAAAATTGCTCACTCGGTTGTTTAAACTGTCCGATCTTTGTTAGCGCGGATTGGAGGTCTTCCTCAGTGCGGAAAATCCCGACCTGAGCCTGCATAACTTCCTGGAGATCGCTATGCAGGTTGTAGGGATTTTCTCCATCTTTACGCTCAAAAGGTGTCAACAGCTCACGTTCTGCGTCTTCGATCTCTCTGCCATCGAGCGCCGGTGTGCTTGTGGTCTTTGCGTGCTGGGCCGCCGCCAGCCCGGCGCGGCGGCCGAAGACCAGAAGGTCTGAGAGCGAATTTCCCCCCAGTCGATTGGCGCCATGCAGCCCAGCCGCGGCTTCTCCGGCGGCAAACAATCCTGGCAGAGAAGATTGTGCAGTGTCGGCCTCGACCCTGACGCCGCCCATCACGTAGTGACACGTAGGGCCGACTTCCATTGGCTCCTTGGTGATGTCAACGTCGGCGAGTTCAAGAAACTGGTGATACATGCTGGGCAGCTTTCGCTTTACATATTCGGCGGGTTTGTGAGAAATATCGAGAAAGGCGCCTCCATGCTCGGTTCCGCGTCCTTCGCGTACTTCGGTATAAATGGCGCGCGCGACCACGTCGCGGGTTGAGAGCTCCATCCGCTTGGGATCGTATTTCTCCATAAAGCGCTCGCCCAATCGGTTGCGAAGGATTCCTCCTTCACCGCGCACCGCTTCGGTGACCAAGATTCCTTGCACTCCCGGCGGCCACACCATGCCGGTGGGATGGAACTGGACAAACTCCATGTCCATCAAGTCTGCGCCGGCATCGTAGGCGAGAGCCATACCGTCTCCCGTGTATTCCCATGAATTCGAAGTGATCGACCAAGCTTTGCCGATACCACCGGTGGCGACGACGATGGATTTCGCTTTGAACAGTACAAAGCGCCCATTCTCACGCCAGTAGCCGAATGCGCCGGCGACGCGGTCTCCATCTTTCAGCAGGCGCGTCACCGTGCATTCCATGTAGACATCGAATCCCATCTGCACGCCGCGATCCTGCAAGGTTCGGATCATTTCCAGGCCGGTGCGATCTCCGACGTGACAGAGACGCTTGAAAGTGTGGCCTCCGAAAGCACGCTGCAGGATTCGGCCATCCTCGGTGCGATCAAAGAGTGCGCCCCACTGCTCCAGTTCGCGCACCCGTTCGCTGGATTCCTGGGCGTGGATCTGAGCCATGCGCCAGTTGTTGAGAAATTTTCCGCCCCGCATCGTGTCGCGAAAGTGGACCTGCCAGTTGTCCGCCTGATCTACATTTGCCATCGCTGCGGCAATACCGCCTTCCGCCATTACGGTGTGAGCTTTTCCCAGCAGCGATTTGCAGATCACTCCAACACTTGCCCCCTGGGCGAGAGCCTCGATGGCGGCGCGCAGACCAGCCCCGCCGGCGCCGATGATCAACACGTCATGTTCGTGAGTCTCGTATTTTTCGTTCACAAGAGTCTTAGGTCCCGGATTGCGCCCGAGGAGACGAGTCGCACATAGAAATCGGCGAAGCCCACCGAGAGGAGGCTCATCCACGCAAACAGCATGTGATGCTCATTCATTGCGCTCAAGCCGCGCCAGCTTGAATGGCGTGGACCGCCGAAATTTACGCACGAAAAGCAATCCAATTTGCCGCCCAACAGATGGCGCAAAGAGTGGCAGGAGAAAAGGTACAGGGTCAGCAAAATGATATTGACCAGCAATACGATTGAACCGACGCCAATACCGAATCCATTTTCAAAGAAGAAGCTGCGTACCGCGTCATACCAGAGAAACGAAAGAAAGACGACCGCCAGATACATGAAGTATCGATGCGCGTTCTGGAGAATGAAAGGAAACTTAGTCTCGCCCCCGTAGCGCCGGCCCGTTTTCTCTGGCACTGCGCAGCCAGGTGGATCAAGAAAAAACGCGCGGTAGTAAGCTTTGCGATAGTAGTAACAGGTAATTGGAAAACCGAGAGGCGCTGCCAGAATCAGCAATGCGGGAGAGAAAGGCCAGTAGTGGTGATGGACATCGATCAGCGGGGAATAAAAGGGGGAAAGATATGGCCCCCACTGGAAGTACGCTCCCTCGAATGCCCGGAAGGTTGCGTAGACGCCGAAGCCGCCGAGTCCCACAATCACCGGAATTACTTGAATCCACCAAGCATCACCTTGCGGCGTGCCCTCGACGTGGGCTTGCCCTAAAGCGGCCAAAGCTCTTCCTCCAACAATTCAGTGCTCTTTCCCATCACTGCCCTGTTGGGGCCGAGGGAACATCGGGCGTTGTGCATTATAGTCTGCTCCGCTGATGAAAGTGAAAATGACAGACAAACAGGGTTTGCAACAAAACCGTTAGGGAACCAGGGGCAGAGGCCGGGCGAATGTCAGGATGCACTCGCGCTGTTCAGGCGACAGCCCGATGAATTCAAAACCGTGCACGAAACTCGCGCGGTGCCGGACCACGGCTCGCAAGACCAGCGGTCGCGACACGTCCGGAATGGAAAACTCGAGAGAAACCACTTCTCCCGAAACCAGCGCAGTTGAGATGACGCCGCCCAATCCGGCCTCTGCGACCTCATGACATCGACCTTGCAACCGAACGTATCCGTCCTGTCGAAGAACCGTAACTGTCAGAGGCAGGTCCGTACGGTGTCTGGTAAAACGCCGGCGTTGTCTGCCCTGCTTGGAAGACGTGTCGAGTTGGCTACGAGATTTTGTCATTGGTCTCGAAAACTACATCGTTATTCTCCAACATAGCCGAGAACGAACAAGGTTGGGATGTATTTCTGGTTACCTTAGGCCAATGGGTTCCGTAGAGAGCCAGCCAGACGGCAGGAGATCAGCTATTCGTTAAACAGCGTTGGTCGTCGGAAAGATGGAGCGGGAGACCGGGATCGAACCGGCGACATCCAGCTTGGGAAGCTGGCGTTCTACCGCTGAACTACTCCCGCTCAGAATTATGAGTGAATCTTATCAGCATGATTGAGGTCTGTCACCGGACCATGCCTGTGACTTGTCCGATGGTGGTTTTGGTTTGCGATTTCCGCGTCGGTCGGGGTGGCAGTCGATATCATCATCAGTGAAATAGGGCAGCGGCGCGAATCGTGGGACTAGCCCTATTACTGGACGTTCGGTGTGCCTGCGATGATCGCAGGCGCGCTGATCTGCGGCTTCCTGGCACGGCGTAGTCGCGTAAGTATCGGTTACGCGCCTTTCCTCGGCCAATTGATCACTATGGTAGTCAGAAGCGGGGGGATCGATGCTGCCCCTGGGAGTGATATTTTCAGGATTTATCGGACTGAGCGGAGTGGCGGGAGCCTTTGTCGGTGCATCCCTCGGAAAGAGAGTGCTGGGGCAGACGGGATAAGGGAGACATTCAACTGAATCGTGCGCGACCCGAAGGCGCGGCAATCGTAGGCCTCCAGCAATTTCCACCCTACCCAACCACAATCAGTCGTCTCCGCGTGCACTTCCGATTCTGCGAATCGTGTGCCCGTCGGAATATTGACCCGGCCGAATTCCCAGGGAGGCAGCCACCAACGCGACTCCGGGAATTTCGCTGGAAGGTTGTTTCCGAATCTTAAGTGATGACGAAGTGCCCCCATTGCCAGACTTGGTGAGCTGACTTTCGTTTTCCAGCGGAACCGCGGCCTGCAGAAATGAGCGAGCCCAGCGATGCACGTTGTGATCTTTCACAATGTTGCGTAGAAGCCGCATGCGAATGCGCTTCTCTTCCGTCGTCATCAAACACGCATCGTGGATGGCCTGTGCCACTCCAGCGAAATCGTTTGGATTTACAAGAATTGCACCGTGGCGTAATTCGGGACCGGCGCCGGCAAATTCGCTGACGATCAATACTCCACGCTCGTCTGCCTGCGCGGCACAGAATTCCTTGGCTACCAGATTCATTCCATCTTTGAGCGGAGTGATCAGGGCAATATCGGCGGCGCGATAGTAGGCCAGCAACTCAGCGCGTCCGAGGTTGCGGTGCATGTAATGGATGGGCACCCAGCCTGACTCGGTGAATTCGCCATTGATCTGGCTGACCAGAAGTTCGACTTCAAGGCGCAAATCCTTGTAGTTCGGAATTTCCTCGCGGCTGGGAACTACCACTTGCACCAACGTGATCTGGCG
>MNGW01000068.1 GCA_001918935.1 Acidobacteriales bacterium 13_1_40CM_3_55_5
CATGTTTGCATCGGTCACCCGCCTGCGCGTTCGATCTCTGAGGTATGTGCCAGGATTCCTATGGATGACTTTTCTAAGTCAACGCCAGGTTGTGCGCGCGCTTGAGTTTGTTGGTGGAAAACTGCTGATAGACGCACGTCGAACATTCTGGACGCTGACGGCCTGGGGGAGCGAGCGGACCATGAAGGCATTCCGTGGCTCTGGGCCGCATGCCAAGGTTATGCCAAAGCTCCTAGAATGGTGTGATGAAGCCTCCTATGCTCATTGGATCTCAGAGAGCGATGCCATCCCGTCCTGGCCGGAGGCCTATGAACACTTGCAGAGTGAGGGACGCCTATCGCGAGTGGCACATCCCTCGCGCAATCACGAAGCCCGTGAATTTGCGAGGCCTCGTCTCAGTCCTCTGATCGGGCAGGATTTGAAGCCAGTGCGTTCAAGCGAGGCGGTGTCCGCACGCTAGGACTGCCCCCGGACACCTCTCTCTGCTGATAAAATTTCCAGTTGCTCGTTCCAGCACTTATCTTTCAGCATTCGAGGCGGTGAATGTCCAAAATCCAGCGTGCCATTCTCAGTGTCACCGACAAGACAGGATTGGTTGACTTTGCCCGCAAGCTCGAGGGTATGGGCGTAGAGCTCATTTCGACCGGAGGGACTGCAAAACTTCTGCGGGATTCCGGGGTTGGCGTGAAGGATATTTCGGAACTCACCGGATTTCCCGAGATGCTCGATGGGCGAGTTAAAACACTCCATCCCAACGTGCACGGAGGCATCTTGCATCGGCGCGAGAATGCGTCGCACCGGACCGCGGTGGCGGAACACGGTATTGAACCGATCGACATGGTGGTGGTCAATCTGTATGCCTTCGAGAAAACTGCGGCCAAGCCAGACGTTCATTTTGAGGAACTGATCGAGAACATCGACATCGGTGGGCCTTCGATGATCCGTTCTGCGGCTAAGAATTTTCAGGATGTCGCTGTGGTCACTTCGCCTGCAGACTACGACGCCATTGCAGAAGAACTGGCTAAATCATCTGGCGAGTTATCTCCCGCGACCAAGTGGCGTTTGGCGCAGAAAGCATTTGCGACCACGGCGGCTTACGATTCCGCCATTGCTTCCACCTTGGAGCGAGTCAGCGCCAACGGCCGCTTCGAATTTCACTCGGAAAGTGGATTTCCAGAGACCCTGCGTCTTTCTTTCCACAAGATTACCGATCTTCGTTACGGAGAAAACCCTCACCAGAAGGCCGCAATGTATTCCGACGGCTCCGGCGTCGGCGTAGCGAATGGACGGCAGCTCCAGGGGAAAGAGCTTTCTTACAACAATATTGTGGATTTGCAGGCGTCGTGGGATCTGGCTCAGGAATTCGAGGAGCCGGTTTGCGCCATTATCAAGCACACCAATCCTTGCGGAACCGCGACGGCCAAAACGCTGGTGGAGGCTTACAAAAAAGCGCTGGAGTGCGATCCGGTTTCTGCTTTCGGAGGAGTTATTGGTGTGAACCGAACCGTCGATGGCGAAGCGGCGGAAGAAATGGCCAAACTTTTCCTGGAAGTGATTGCCGCGCCTTCGTTCGACGATGCGGCTAAAGCTAAATTCGCCTCCAAGAAGAATCTGCGCCTGGTGGAGATAAACCATGCCCCGCAAAAATGGGTATTGAAGAATGTTTCCGGCGGGATTCTGGTCCAAGATACCGATCTGCGATCATTGCAGGAAGATGACTTGAAAGTCGTTACCAAACGCCCGCCGACGGCGGAAGAAAAGCGTGCTCTGCTGTTTGCATGGAAAGTTAGCAAGCACGTGAAGTCGAATGCCATTCTCTATGCCCGGGACGGGCAGACGGTTGGGGTTGGGGCGGGGCAGATGAGCCGGGTGGATTCCTGCCGCATCGGCGCCATGAAAGCCGTGTTGCCATTGAAGGGCACCGTCGCCGCTTCCGACGCCTTTTTCCCCTTCCCTGATGGTGTGGAGGAGATCGCCAAGGTCGGGGCCACTGCCATCATCCAGCCCGGAGGTTCAGTCCGCGATAAGGAAGTGATTGAAGCGGCCGACCGGTTGGGAATGGCTATGATATTTACCGGAGTCAGGCACTTCAGGCACTGATTTGAGGGTCGATGGCGAGCTGAGAATCTCGATTTTCAGTTTGTCAATCGTAAATACCAGCAGCTCACCCCAGCAGTCCTTGTACCCTGGTCATTGCCTGTTCCGGTTCAACCGCCTCCCGTGCCATCCGCCATCGGCAGCTAAGGTTTACAATATTCAAGCACCCACCCGTGGCGGTTCAGCATCCAATCGCTTTGGTTTTGGGAACTCGGAAGGTCCTTGATGAAAAGCATTTATCGCCCTTTTTTCTTAATGTTGGTCGCCGCCACCGCTTTTGCCCAGCAAGCCGCACCGGTCTCCGATGCCAAATCGGCCACACAGACTCCCGCGCACAAGCCGGACAGGGCTGCCGCTTACTACCATTACGCCATGGCGCACATGTACGAAGAGCAAGTGGCGATGTATGGCCGCAGCGAACTGGCGAACAAAGCGATCGAGGAATATCGCCAAGCGATTGATGCTGATCCCACTTCAGAGTACTTGACTTCGGGACTGGCGGAACTCTATGCCAAGACTGGGCGAATCAAGGACGCAGTGGTCGAGGCCCAGGATATCCTCAAGCGCGATCCCAACAATCTGGAAGCACATAAACTACTGGGGCGCATTTATTTGCGGTCCTTAGGCGATGTGCAAGCTGGCAGCGGATCGCAGAACATGCTCAAGCTGGCCATCGAGCAATACGAGCAGATGGTCAAGATCGAACCTGACAACGTAGATAACCATCTGCTTTTAGGCCGGCTTTACCGCCTCAACAACGACCTGCAAAAAGCGGAGAACGAGTTCAAGATCGCGGTCAAGATGCAGCCGGATTCCGAGGAAGCGGTCACCACGCTTGCGTATCTCTACAACGAGGAAGGAGACACCAACCGCGCTGCCCAAGTGCTGGCTTCCATCCCCGACGCGGCGCGTTCGGCCAAGTTGTATTCCGCGCTTGGATACACCTATGAGCAGCAAAAGCAGTACAAGAATGCGATCGATTCTTACAAGCGGGCGATTGAACTGGATCGCGACAATCTCGATGCCATCCGGGGCTTGGCCCAGAACTTGATGAATGATGGTCAAACCAACGCTGCGCTCGAGCAATACAAGATTATCGCCGATGCCAATCCTGAAGATGCGCAGACTTATCTGAAGATGGCGGAGATTTATCGCAAGACCGGGAAGTTCGATCTGGCGCTGGAAAATTTGAAAAAAGCCGAGTCCATGGTGCAGGACTCGATCGAGGTTCCGTACAACATCGCTGCGGTTTATCAGGCACAGGGGCGCTACGACGAGGCGATCCAAGTGCTGCAGAACCTGCTAAAGAAAACCGAGAAGGCGGATAACAGTTACACCCAGGGTGAGAAAAACAATCGAGCCGTGTTTTCGGAACGACTGGGAACGATTTATCGTGAAAACAACAACAACCAGCTCGCGATCGACACGTTCCGCAAGATGCTGGCACTAGGCGATGAGAATGCGGTACGCGGCTATCAGCAAATCATCGACACCTATCGTGAAGCCAAGCAGTGGCAACAGGCTACGGACGCGGCGAGAGAAGCTTCGCAGGACGAGGGCTTACAGCAGGTAAAGGCGCTGCTCACCGGCAAACCTGACGACCGCGAGGTATATATCACGCTGGCCCAGATGTATAGCCGGCTAAGACGTTGGCCGGAGGCCGAAGAAGCTGTGGACAAGGCAGAACAGCTTTCCACTAAGGCGGATGACAAGAAAGACGTGTACTTTCTGCGTGGGTCCATCTACGAGCGTCAGAAGAAATATGAGCAGGCGGAAGAAATGTTCCGTAAAGTTCTGGTTGGCGATCCCCAAAATGCAAACGTTCTGAACTATCTTGGTTACATGCTTGCGGACCGGGGGATGAGGCTGGACGAAGCGCTGAATATGATCAAGAAGGCCGTGGACCTGGATCCGGCGAATGGCGCCTACCTTGATTCACTGGGTTGGGCTTACTACAAGCTGGGAAAATATGACTTGGCGGAAGATACGCTGATGAAGGCTTCGCAGCGGATCGGCACTGATCCTACCGTCCAGGACCACCTCGGAGATCTCTATCAGAAGACCGGGCGCTTGAAGCTGGCGGCGGCACATTGGGAGCGGGCTCTGCTGGAGTGGAACAAGACCGTGGCTGCGGAAGTGGATCAAAATGATGTAGCACGGGTGCAGAAAAAGCTTGAGTCAGCCAAGATGAAGCTGGCCAGGGAAGATTCTCAGAACAAGTAAGGCCTTTGTATCGGCGCTACGGTTGCAATGCTAGACTCACTGCATGCTCGCCGAATATGCGGTGCGAGTGGAGCAATCCGGCGGACGCCGTTTTGCTGAACCAAGCCATCCTTATCGCAACGATTTTCAGCGCGACCGCGACCGCGTAATCCACTCCCGCGCTTTTCGCCGGCTGGAAGCCAAGACACAGGTTTTCACTCGCCGCTACTCCGATCATTTCCGTAATCGCCTTACCCACACCATCGAAGTAGCGCAGATCGCACGAACCATTGCCTTACAACTAGGCTTGAATGGGGATTTAGTGGAAGCTCTGGCGCTGGTGCACGATGTCGGGCATCCGCCTTTCGGTCACGCCGGGGAAAAAGCTCTCGACTCCGCCATGCGCGCCCACGGGTCGTTCTTTGACCACAACTTGCACGCGTTGCGGATTGTGGAAGATTTCGAAATGCGTTATGCCGCTTTTCGAGGATTGAATCTGACATTTGAGGTGCGCGAAGGCATCATTAAGCATTCGCACGACTATGATGCCAGCCAGTTTCCTGAACTGGCGGAGTATCTGCTCGATCAACGTCCGCCGCTGGAAGCTCAACTGATTGATCTGGCGGATGAGATTGCCTATTACACCGCCGACTTGGACGACGGTTACGAAGCTCATCTGCTTAGGCTCGAAGATATTTGCGAGGGCCTTCCCGTCTTTGCCCGTTTCTATCGCGAAGCCGAGCGGACGTATCCGAGTGTGATGGAAAAATTGAAGTTCAACGAGGCGCTCAAGCGTTTGCTCGACCACATGGTCGGAGACCTGATCCGCAACATCGAGAAACGAATTCGGAACGCCGGGATAAAGGGCCTGGAAGACGTGCGAGCCTGTCGCCACCGGCTTGCCGCGTTCAGCTCGGCAGTGGAAAAGGAACGAAGTGAGACCAAGAAGTTTCTCTACGCCAATCTGTATTTCAGCGCGGCTCTGGATCCGGAGAAGAACGACGCTGAACGTGTCATCAGCGAATTGTTCGACCTATGGATGGCGCATCCAGAAAACCTGCCGTCCAGTTATCAAGAAAAAGCCAAGCAGGAACCTTTGTCGCGGGTGGTGTGCGACTACATTGCGGGGATGACCGACAACTATATTTACGAGCAATATGAAAAATATTGCCCCAAATTTAACGTTGCGGCGGGGACCACAGAGAAAGGGTGAATGCCAGGATTAGAATCTTGTGATCTGCGTAGCCATTGTGGCATTACCGACCGGCCGATAGTCACTGTGGTAGATGTCCACGATGGTACGTCCGACCAGACGGGTGCTGGCTTCGGAGTGGATGTGCATCGGCAAGGTGAAGGAACCGATATCAGTGTAATCCTGCACGAATTCAATCTTCTTGATGAAGAAAGACGGCGATTTGACCGCGCTCCCCTCGGCCCGAACCAGGCTTCCGGTATAGACATCCAGGTAGAGGCGGCCTTTAAACAATCCGACGCGCTTCTTGCGCGGCTTCAGTTGATAGACGTGCACGATGCGTCCGTCCAATTGGCTCGTCCCCTTAAAAGAAAATTTGTAATTCGCGGGGGTCATCGCGGTTAATGAGGTGTCGTCCTTCTGAACGTGATCGACTTCGGATTGCAGCAAGCGGGTAATGATGTTGCTCTTGACGAAGCCATCTCCCGTAAAATTCACTGCCTTAAATTCCAGAGTGTGGGGCGCGGAGTAGTGCCGTTCGAGCTCGAACTCTCCATATTGTGAAGTGTCAGGAAGCTGAGCGCTAATCCGCGTGTTTGCGGAATAGGAAATCAGTGCCGCTGCCTGCAAAACGGATCTCCCTTGGTATGTTTGCAGGGCCAACTCGGGAGACATCCGGGGCAGCGAGGCCGGAGCCGCCAGCACGGCCGCAGTACGATCGGCTGCTGGACCGCTGGTGGCAAACATGCTTGAACCCTCGCCATATAGAAGAGCGATCGGGGACAGACCATCGACAGCGTTGCCCTTAGCAACCAGAACTGGGGCTTGCGCAGCCGCGCCAACCGGCAGACACAAAAACAGCGCCGTAATGAAAAAAAACTTCATGAGCTAAAGTGAATGCTTACTTTATAATTGATTCACCTACCCAAGGAAAAGTAACAAAAGTTAGTCCAGGTGCGCCCGACGGTACCCTTGCGCATTCGTACTTTGCGACGATTTCGAAACCCAAGAGGCTGCACTTAACGGCTGCGTATGTCGTTGATACGAGGCCATGCTGCGCTTTGGTCCGCAATCCTGTTCCGCAGGGCTGTTGTGTATCGGGGTGAGGGCAATTAAGATTCGTAGTCTCAATCAAACTGAGGTCACCATTCGGCATGCCTGAAGTCATCGTCACGCCCAGTTCTGCCAACAGCGACATCGAGACCGCGGATGCGCCAAGCCTAGAGGTTTTTGCTGTGTACGGCGTGGAGCCTGAGGTCCAGGCCTATGCCATGGCGAAGTATTCGCGTTCGGCGCTGTCCATGAAGGAGTCGCTGCAGGAGATCAACCAGCAGAAGGCGGAGAAGTTTCTCAATACCTTCTACTTCCAGTACGGACATCGTTCGATTGCGGATCTGGCGCATATTGCGCTCGCTATTGAGAAGCTTTCCATTCTCGCTGCCATTACAGTTGCCGACGAGCAACGTTGGGACGGGCAGGAACGCTCTACGCGCTATCAGGATTTCAAGAAGAGTGGCTACTTCACCCCTAGCTTTGGGGAAGACGAGCCGGCGTGCTCTTTGTACAAGAACACAGTCGATAACCTTTTTGCGGAGTACGAATCGCTCTCCGAGCAGATGTTTCGTTACCTGATGGGGATAACTCCGAAGCCGACGGAGATGAAGCAAGAGGGCTATGAACGTACGCTTCGGGCCAGGGCGTTCGACATCTCACGCTATCTGCTGCCGCTGGCGACGAACACGTCGCTGGGAGAGATCGTCAATGCGCGAACGTTGGAGGGTCAGGTTTCCCACCTGCTCGCGCATACCCATCAGGAAGTCCGGCGCCTCGGGGAATTATTGAAACACGCTGCCATTTCGCCGGCGTACAACGTGAATCGTGAATCGCTGGAGCGGTTGGTGGAAGACATTCGCGCGGTGTCGGCCGAACTGGGTACGCGTGCGGAGCAGGAACTTTTGCGGGAAGTCCGTGTAGCGCCGACACTGGTCAAATA
The DNA here is from genome assembly GCA_001918935.1 of Acidobacteriales bacterium 13_1_40CM_3_55_5. Classification (GTDB taxonomy): domain Bacteria; phylum Acidobacteriota; class Terriglobia; order Terriglobales; family Acidobacteriaceae; genus 40CM-3-55-5. Next base: position 7,485 of record MNGW01000068.1, read on the forward strand.
TGCCGACCCGAACAAGTATGAAATCGAGACTCGGCAAGAACTGCAAGAAGCAGCGGCAGCCCTGATGGGGAACTCGCCTATCGATGTCATGAAACCCGTTGATCTTCAAGACGACGAACCGCTTGAAGTGGAACTCGCGAGCACACTTCTCTACGAGCACTGTCATTATCCCTATCGCCAGATTCGTCAAGAGGTGGAAGCTGCAGGCGAGAAGAAACGACGAGAAATTATTGACTTAGGTCTTCGCCATCGCGGCAGTCACGATGAAGTGTTGCGCACGTTCTGTGCCGGGCAACAGTTTCGCTTCGATATCTTGATGGATATTGGCGGCTTCCGCGATATGCATCGGCACCGGCGCTGTATCCAGGTCGGCCAGGGATTCACCATCAAACATGGCTACGACTCGCCTCCAGAGCTGGTAGCTGCGGGATTGCAGAAAAACTACGACGGCATCATGCGACGCACGGCCGACTCAGTGAAGGACCTGGAGAAACGTTCCGGGGCGGAGGCGAAGGAAGATTCGCAGTATGCAATTCCGTTGGGATTTCACAAACGGACGCTCTTTAAGATGGACTTCGCCGAGGTCGTGTACATCTCCGAACTCCGGAGCGGTCCCGCCGGACATATGTCGTATCGCAAGGTTGCCTATGCGATGTATGAAGCCGTGGTGAGGAAATATCCGGCGCTAGCGAAGTATTTTCGGGTACATGACGTGCGAGAACCAGTGGATTTGCTGAGACGCTGATGAAATCAGCACTCAGCATTTGGCACTTAACATTTAGCCATTCGAGAACAGTGCAAGATGTCCAATAAATCCGCACAAAAATGCCAAGCGGTCAGTTGCGGGGCCTTGCCAGCCATGTACTGGCTAAATGCTAAATGCTAAGCGCCAAGTTGCTCACGTATACAGCACCTTGCGATCGCCCTTCACGATGCGTCCCACCGTGTAGCCTTTTTCGCCGGCGCGTTCCAGAACAGTCTGTGCCTTTTTAAACTTCTTCGATGGCACCACCAGCAGCATTCCCAACCCCATGTTGAAGGTGCGGAGCATCTCCTCTTGAGGAACGTTTCCCAGGTTCTGCAGGTGCTCGAAGATCGGCAGCACAGGCCAGGAACCCAGGTCGATGACGGCGGCTACGCCACGCGGAAGAACGCGCGGCAGATTTTCGGTAATGCCTCCTCCAGTAATGTGGGCCATGGCGGAGACGCATTCTGCATCCACCAATCTTTTTATTGCCGGCCAATAACTCTTGTGTGAGCGCATGAGTTCATTGCCGACCTTGCCTTTGAGTTCGTTGACGTAGGTTTCGGGAGTGTAGTGAGCGACTTCAAAGAGCAGCTTGCGGGCCAGCGAATAGCCGTTGGTGTGCAGTCCATTGGATAGAAGTCCTAGAATGACGTCCCCGACTTCCACGGTCTTGCCTATCACCATTCGTTCGCGTTCGACGACGCCAACGATGAAGCCGGCGAGATCGTACTCGCCCTCTTCATAGAAACCGGGCATCTCCGCCGTCTCGCCGCCGATCAGCGCGCATCCGTTGTGCTTGCACGCCTCGGCTAAGCCTTCGATGATTTTCTCGGTCACTTCGGGCTCGAGCTTTCCGGTGGCCAGGTAGTCCATGAAGAACAGGGGGGCGGCGCCTTGCACCGCAATATCGTTTACGCAGTGGTTGACCAGGTCGGCGCCCACGGTGTGGTGAACGTTCATCTCGAAAGCGACTTTTAGCTTGGTGCCCACGCCATCGACGCTTGAGACCAGCACTGGATTGAGATATTTCTTGGTGTCGATGGAAAACAAGCCGCTAAAGCCGCCAACCTGACTAAGCACACCACGAGTGAAGGTCTTATGGGCAAGATACTTGATTCGCTTCTTGGTACGGTTGGCGCGGTCGATGTCTACGCCAGCGTCGGCATAGGTGATAGTGCTATTCGAGGGGTCGTGGGCCACGGCAACCAATCCGTCTTTATGAGACGTGGGGAATGCGCTGGGTGTCCGTCAAACGGGAGAAACGTTCAAGCGCGGCTCATTGTAGCACGTTCGAGTCAGCACCCGATTCGCACAGAAGCCTTAGCCATTGCTTCATGGCAGCAGACCAATGCCGCAGCTATCGAGTGATGAAGTCGGAAAAGTAATACGCCAGAATGCCAAACAGCGCCAGAGCGCAAGCTCCGTAGGCGGTCAGGACCCAGACATTGCGGTCCTCCTGCCTCGATTGGCTAGATTGACGACTTGCCACGTTAGTCGACGAGCTTTCAAAGTTCCGATCGTCCATGAATTCCCTCCAGACGCAGCGTCGTTTTGCCACGAGCCAGCGTCCTACATTGCCGGATGGCGAATCGACGAGAAATTTAGGATGGCGCGGGCAGACTCACCCCTCAAAATAGAGCCTGGGGTTTTCAATTTGGGAACGTTTTCCTCACTTTTCTGAACTGTATCTTCATAATTCGCCTTTTCTTCGCTCTCGTCCCGTTATATAATCCGGCCATAAATCATTCTGCATTCGTAAAAGGAGACCCATGGCCGACGAACGGACCAAAGCGATTGACCTGGCATTTGCTCAGATTGAGAAGCAGTTTGGCAAAGGATCCATTATGCGGCTGGGGTCCAAGGAAGCGATCGTCCCCATCTCAGTGATCCCTACGGGCGCGATTTCTTTCGACGCGGCATTGGGCGTTGGAGGATTCCCGCGGGGACGGGTGGTGGAGATCTTCGGACCGGAGTCGTCAGGTAAGACGACGATTGCATTGCAAGTGATTGCCGAGGCGCAAAAAACCGGCGGCATGGCTGCGTTTGTGGACGCGGAGCATGCGCTTGACCCGG
>MNGW01000149.1 GCA_001918935.1 Acidobacteriales bacterium 13_1_40CM_3_55_5
AGTTTCGGGATCGCCGAAGCGGCAGTTAAATTCCAGCACCATCGGCCCACGAGCCGTCATCATCAGACCGCAGTAAAGCACGCCTTTGTACTCCGCGCCTTCTGCTTTCATGCCCGCCACTACAGGGCGCGCGATGTGCTGCACCAGCCAGTTGCGCATCTGTTCATCGACAATGTTCTGAGTAGAATATGCGCCCATGCCTCCGGTGTTGGGCCCAGTATCGCCATCCCCGACGCGCTTGTGGTCCTGGGCAGCGACCAGCGGCGCCACGCGCTCACCATCGCTGACCACCAGGAATGAAAGTTCTTCGCCTTGCAAGCACTCCTCCACCACGACGCGGGTACCGGCCTCACCCAGCATCTTGCCACTGAGCATCTCTGACGCAACCGTAGTTGTCTCTTCTTTACTTTTGCAGATGACTACACCCTTGCCGGCGGCCAATCCATCCGCCTTTACCACTAACGGAGTGTGGAAATGCGGCAAGGCCTTATGGATGTCGTCGACAGAATTGCAAATTGCGTAGTGTGGGGTCGGAATGCGGTGGGGCTGTAAAAACTCCTTTGCAAAACTTTTGCTCGATTCCAGCCGCGCAGCCGCTTTGGTGGGCCCAAACACGCGGAAGCCTCGCCGGGTAAGCTCATCCACAACGCCCAACTGGAGTGGCAATTCGGGTCCGATCACGGTCAAGTCGGGACGCACCTGGTGAGCCAGCGCCAGCAGCGAATCTAAATTCTTCACATCTGCTGGCAGACATTCCGCTTCGTCTGCAATGCCGCCGTTCCCCGGAGCGCAATAAATCTTCGATACGCGCGAAGACTGGCGCAGTTTCCATACCAGCGCGTGCTCCCGTCCGCCGCTGCCAATGATAAGGACCTTCATAGTTTTGGATAAACAAGGTTAGGGATAGCTAACGGCGATGTCAAACGGGGATACAAGGGATCGTCGATTTACGACTTACGATTGACGATTTGAAATCCAAACGACCAACTGCCGACAGGTCCCACACCGTCCAACGTCGCATATCGACAATCGTAAATCGTACTTCGTAAATGCCCTCCCTGGGTTAACTACGCTTAATCCGGTTTATAATCTCCGCAGATGATCACGGTTTCCAAAGAAGACTATCTCAAAGCGATTCTGGAGGCGGAAAGCGAAGGCGAAACTGTCATTTCTGCGACGCTGGCTCATTGGTTATCGGTGTCCGCCCCTGCCGTTTCCATGGCTCTCCGCCGTCTGAAAAAAGACGGACTGGTGCGCGTGCATAAGGACGGCCAAGTCCGATTGACTGCTGCCGGACGCCGTATCGCCCACAAGCTAACTCTGCGGCATCACTTGATCGAACGCATGCTCTTCGAAATCTTTGGCATGGAGTGGTACAAGGTGCACGACGAGGCGGAACGTCTGGAGCATGCCGTCTCTCCTGACTTTGAGTCGAAGCTGCTGTCGAGACTGGGCCGCGGAGGCGCTTGTCCACACGGCAACCTGAGTGAGTTGGAGAGTCCAGTAAGCCGGCGCCGGCGTGGGTTGCTGCTTCTGGCGCATGCCGAGCCGGGAAAGAACTATCTCGTCAGTGGTATTTATGAGCGCGACCGCCGCTTGTTGGAATTCCTCGAGGATCGTGGCATTCGCCCCGGCGCTCGTCTGGAGGTTACGGGACGAAATTACGACCAGACCTTGACCCTGGTTACCGGCGCCGGCAAGGTTGCCTTGGGCGTATCCGCAGCTGAAAGAATATGGATTCGAACTGCCAAGAGCTCCCACGCTGCTTCCGTAACTTAACCATAGTTTACTGAATTGTGTATACTAACGTTTTGCCCAGCGGTGCCGGGCGCGCGGACTTCTTCATCGAATGGCGACCAAGGTAATCGAAACCGCTGAGCAGGGCTGGCGACGTGCGGCAACCCGTCCCAGCCTGCCCGAGGTTTTCAGCAGCCTGCCTGTTCCTTCCTCTGCGACTTTCCTTCGTAAGCTCTTAGCTTTCGCCGGCCCTGGTTTCCTGGTCGCGGTGGGCTACATGGACCCGGGGAACTGGGCGACCGATTTGGCTGCGGGCTCCCGATACAACTACACGTTGCTTTCGGTAATCATGATTTCCAACTTGATGGCGATTCTGCTACAAAGCCTGGCCATCAAGCTGGGTGTGGTCACAGGGCGTGACTTGGCAGCGGCTTGTCGGGATCACTTCAGCCGTCCTATAAATTTTGTGCTGTGGGGTGCTGCTGAGATTGCGATTGCCGCCTGCGACCTGGCCGAAGTTATCGGCTCTGCCATCGCTCTCAACCTGATCTTTCACATCCCGCTTCTCCTGGGCGTATGCCTCACGGCGCTGGATGTCCTGATCATTCTTTTTCTGCAACAGAAGGGGTTTCGATTTCTCGAAGCGCTGGTGGTGAGCCTGATAGCGACGGTCAGCGTCTGCTTCGGATTAGAAATCCTGTTCTCAAGACCCAGCCTCGCCGGCTTAGCTCACTCGTTTTTCGTGCCGTCTCCACAGATCCTTCGCGATCCAGGAATGCTGTATATCGCTATCGGCATTCTCGGGGCCACTGTGATGCCGCATAATTTGTATCTTCACTCGGCCATCGTTCAAACTCGCGCTTTCGCGCGCACCGGGGAGGGAAAGCGCGAAGCCATCCGTTTTTCCACCATCGACTCTACAATCGCCCTGACGATCGCGCTCTTCGTGAACGCGGCAATCCTGATCGTCTCCGCCGCCTCGTTTTACCGCAACGGATATCACCAGGTCGCCGAGATCCAGGACGCCTACAAACTGCTCACACCCTTGCTTGGAGTCACTGGCGCAAGCACGGTATTCGCGCTGGCTCTGCTCGCCTCCGGCCAGAATTCCACTCTGACCGGCACCCTGGCCGGACAAATCGTGATGGAAGGTTTTCTGAACATTCGCCTGCGCCCCTGGTTGCGCCGTCTGCTTACACGCTCGCTCGCCATCATCCCCGCAGTGATCGTGACCGCGCTTTCCGGTGAAGCTGGCACGGCGAAGCTCCTGGTTCTGAGCCAGGTCATCTTGAGCATGCAATTGAGTTTTGCCGTATTCCCGCTGGTGATGTTTACCAGCGATAAGCAAAAAATGGGCGAGTTCGTGAACCCGAGATGGCTGAAAACGTTATCCTGGGTGACGGCAGCCTTCATCGCCATTCTGAACGCCTGGCTACTGGTGCAAACGTTCCGCACATAGTAATGAATTCAAATGCGTCCCGGTCGCTGTTCCGTCAGATTGATTTCCGCAAGGCAATGAGTACCGCAGCAGCAGCGGCTGTGGCCAGAAATAGCCAGAACACATACGGGATGATGGAAGGCAAGTAGTTCCTTGGAAAGAGTTCTTGATAGGTTCGTCCGACCTCATCTGAGCTGCGCATCCACCATGAAAGTCCATTTTCTGGCGGCAGTCTTTTCGTCAGGCGAATCCTCATCATCAGATCGCTGTAAATACTCGCCAGCGATATCAACACCAGAGTCAGCAAGACTATTCCAAACATTCACCCATCCCACCGCCTTCAGGATAAGCTCCGTGTCAAATTCAAGAAGGCCAACACCCCCGGCTCAGTCCACTACGCATTTCCACTTGGAGTGGACTAAACTAAACTGTTCAGCCTGTAGCGCATGAGTGCGCTGCGCAGCGCCTGACGCCGGTTTTTTACGAAGAGGCAATCTTCTATGGACAGTTTTGGCAGCCGCTCCACTTTGCGCGTTGGTAACCACGATTACGAAATTTATCGTCTAGATGCGCTCGATAAAAAGGGAATTTCCACTCAGCATCTGCCTTTTTCATTGCGGATTCTTCTGGAGAACCTGCTGCGCACCGAGGATGGCAGCAATGTATCCAAGGCAGACATTCGCGCGTTGGCCTCGTGGAATAGCAAATCCAAGCCCGAGAAAGAAATCGCATTCACTCCTAGCCGCGTCTTGTTGCAGGACTTCACGGGTGTGCCCGCGGTCGTCGACCTGGCTGCGATGCGCGATGCCATGAAGCGTCTTTCCGGCGATCCAACTTTGATCAATCCTTTGCAGCCCGCCGAATTGGTGATCGATCATTCCGTGCAGGTCGACGAATTCGGCACTCCGCAAGCCTTCCAACTCAACGCAGAAATGGAGTTTATCCGCAATAAAGAGCGCTACGCTTTCCTGCGTTGGGGACAAACTGCTTTCCGCAATCTCGCCATCGTGCCGCCGGACACCGGTATCGTGCACCAGGTGAACCTTGAATATCTCGCCCGCGTGGTCTTCGTGCAGGAATCGAATGGGAAGCGGGTCGCATATCCGGACACGCTGGTCGGAACCGATTCCCACACCACAATGATCAATGGTCTCGGCGTGCTGGGCTGGGGTGTGGGTGGTATCGAAGCCGAAGCCGCCATGTTAGGACAGCCGGTATCGATGCTGATCCCGCAAGTCGTCGGCGTGAAACTCATCGGCAAATTACGCGAGGGTGCGACTGCTACCGACCTTGTGCTGACCATCACGGAGATGTTGCGCAAACACGGAGTAGTGGGAAAGTTCGTCGAATACTTTGGCCCTGGACTTCAGGAATTGCCGTTGGCGGATCGCGCCACTATCGGCAACATGTCGCCGGAGTATGGTGCGACTTGCGGAATTTTTCCCATCGACAAAGAAACCCTCACCTACCTGCGTCTTACAGGACGCTCCGATGAGCAGGTCGCGCTAGTGGAGGCCTACTGCCGGGCTCAAGGCCTTTTTCACGATGAGAAAACGCCCGAAGCGCAATACTCCGAGTTGTTGAGCCTCGACCTCGATTCGGTTGAGTCAAGCCTGGCGGGCCCGAAACGGCCGCAGGATCGGGTGCCGCTCTCGAAAGCACGCGAGTCATTCGAAGAAGCGTTGCCTTCGATGCTTAAGCCTGGGAAAGGATCCTCAACTCCGGCGGCGGCTGGCGGTAACGGCCATCTTCACCACGGCAGCGTGGTGATTGCCGCGATTACGAGCTGCACCAATACGTCGAATCCGTCCGTGATGATTGCCGCTGGACTGCTCGCCAAACGTGCCGTGGAACGCGGCCTGCAAGTTCCTTCCTACGTGAAAACTTCGCTTGCCCCGGGCTCGAAGGTTGTCCGCGATTATCTTGAGCGCGCCGGCCTCACTCCGTACTTGGAAAAACTGAAATTTCACATTGTTGGCTATGGTTGCACCACCTGCATAGGAAACTCCGGCCCGCTGCCTCCCGAAATTTCTCAGGCCATCGACGAAAATGATCTCGTGGTCGCGTCGGTGCTCTCGGGGAATCGCAACTTCGAAGGCCGTATTAATTCTGAAGTCCGCGCCAACTACCTGATGTCGCCGCCGTTGGTACTAGCTTTCGCTCTAGCCGGACGCATCGATGTCAATATGCGCAAGGATCCGATTGGCAAAGACAGGCAGGGACAGCCCGTATATCTCTCGGATTTATGGCCGTCGCGGCGCGAAGTCGAGGAAACGATTCAGAAATCCATTTCCTCGGACATGTTCCGCATGAGCTATGGCGAGGTCTATCACGGGGACGAACGCTGGCGCTCACTTCCCGTACCCAAAGGTGAGACATACGCTTGGGAGAAGGACTCGACCTACATCCGCCGCGCTCCCTATTTCGATGACATGAAACTCAAGCCCACGCCAATTGAGGATATTAAAGGAGCGCGGCCTCTAGCCGTCCTTGGCGACAGCGTGACGACGGATCACATCTCTCCTGCTGGTTCGATCAAGAAAGATAGTCCTGCTGGAATGTATCTGATCGAGCACGGCGTCAAGCCCGCGGAGTTCAATTCTTATGGCTCGCGGCGCGGCAATCACGAAGTGATGGTTCGCGGCACCTTCGCCAATGTTCGCCTGCGCAACAAAATGGTGCCCAATTTAGAAGGTGGCTTCACCCGTCATCTGCCGGACGGAGCTGAAATGTCAATCTTCGAGGCTTCGGAGAAATACATTTCCGAAGGCGTCCCGCTCGTCATCATCGCGGGCAAAGAGTACGGATCCGGCTCCTCACGTGACTGGGCCGCGAAAGGCCCGCTCCTGCTGGGTGTCCGCGCCGTGATTGCGGAGAGCTACGAGCGCATCCATCGCTCCAATCTCGTTGGCATGGGAATTCTTCCTCTGCAATTCCTGGCCGGAGAAAATGCGCAATCCCATTGCTTGACCGGCGATGAGGTATTCAAAATCGCGGGTATTCGGGGGCTCGTCGAGAAGTTCTCCCCGGGCCGCCAGGTAACGGTTCGAGCCACCACAAACGGCAAGACCGCTGAGTTCAACTGTCTGGTGCGTATCGATACTCCCCAGGAAGCGCGATACTACGCCAATGGCGGCATTTTGCAGTTCGTGCTTCGCCAACTGCTGACCGGAAAAACCAAGCCCCAAAGTGTGCACGCGTAAAGCGAGGCCCGCCGCAGCAGTTTCCAGATTTCGTGGTCGTCGATCCCCCGGCGATGGATGACGTATCGCCGCCGGGGTATCGCCAATCTACCTCCATCATGGCCGGACTAGTGGTTTGCCGGTGCCGAGATGGCGCGGCACCCCATGTCCGACCGCAGCTTGAGTTCTGATCGCTGATTGCTGAGAAGACCCGCAGATACCAGCGTCGGGAGGAAGCGGTGGGAGACTTCCCAGGAACTTCGGCTTCGGGCGCCCCCCGATCTCCTGCTCCAAATCATAGGCGAAGGCCAACAACTTCGGCTCCTGAAGAAATCCGCCATACATCCAGATGCCGCCAGGACGCCCGTCCGCGGTGACGCCAGTAGGTACGGAGATGTTCGGGTAGCCAGCCACAGCCGGGGCGGACGAGCCAAAGCTATAAATGGGGGCGACAATCGCATCCAGGCGCTGGTCAGCGATTACCTTGTCGATGCCCTGCGACCGTGTCTTCTCCAGACAAAGCGCGCGAGCGTCGAGATAAACCGGATCGCCTAATCCAGTCGTCTGCTCGGCAAGATCGAACACCTCTTGGCCGAAGTACTTCATCTCCTGCGGGCAATGGGCGAGGTTGAATTTGATAAGGTCAGCAGGGTGCGCATGGATGTGTGACGCAGCCCAGCCAGATACTTCGCGATATCGACCTTGAACTGATATCATACGACACGAACCAGAGCTGAATCCGCTATTTTTTAATCCGGTACGGTGGGCTGGAAAGCCTGCTGGAGCTCTCGACAAAAGACACATACCTGGAAAAGCGCCCCCGCTTGATCCCTGTCTCAACCTTCCTCGCAAGGTATAATGAAGGATTATTCAAATGAACAAGAAGCGATTGATTCGCTCCACCACAGTTCTTTGTGTCCGCCGGAACGGTAACGTAGTCATGGCAGGAGATGGCCAGGTTACGTTGGGCGAGTCGGTGATCAAGCATTCCGCGAAAAAGATTCGCCGCTTGTACCAGGACAAGATACTCGCCGGTTTTGCCGGTTCCACTGCCGATGCATTTACCCTGTTTAGCCGTTTCGAGTCGAAACTCGAGCAGTATCATGGCAATTTAGGACGCGGCGCAGTAGAGCTGGCCAAGGACTGGCGCACCGACAAATTTCTGCGTCATCTGGAAGCCTTGTTGTTGGTTACTGATAAAGAACAGACTTTTTTGCTCAGCGGTCAAGGCGACGTGATCGAACCGGATGGCGGCATCGCTGCCATCGGCAGTGGCGCCCCCTATGCCCAGGCCGCAGCCCAAGCTCTGGCGGAGCACAGCCAGCTTTCGGCCCGCCAGATCGCCGAGGAAGCCATGAAGATTGCCGGAAAGATGTGCATCTATACCAATGACAAGGTAACAATTGAAGAACTTTAGGAGCGTCGTTGGTCGTTCGTCGTTGGTCATTGGTGAAACCCTAAAGTTTCGTTCCTCGGCGGACGACCAACCAAAGGGCTTTTTGGTTTGACCAAGGACCAACGACCAACGACGAACGACTGATTTTATGGCTATCTATCTACCTGGAACCGCTGAAGAAGAACACATCGCGCTGGACGAGCTAACGCCTCGCGAAATCGTGGCCGAACTCGATAAATATGTCATCGGCCAGAACGCGGCCAAGCGCGCCGTCGCCATTGCGCTGCGAAACCGCATGCGGCGCCAGAAGCTCGCGCCCGATTTGGCGGAAGAAGTCATTCCCAAGAACATCATCATGATCGGTCCCACCGGCGTGGGAAAGACGGAGATCGCACGCCGCCTGGCCAAACTTGCCAACTCGCCATTCCTCAAAGTGGAAGCTTCGAAATTTACTGAAGTCGGCTATGTGGGACGCGATGTCGAATCCATGATTCGCGACTTGGTGGACATTGCCATCGACATGGTGCGCGAGGAGAAACTCGAGGACGTTGCCGACAAGGCGGAACTCAATGCGGAAGAACGTCTGCTGGATATTCTTCTGCCGCCAGTCGCGTCGCGTTCCAGCGAATCCAATACCGGGGGCCTGGTGTTGGAGGGGACATCTTCATCTGAGTCGCAAAATCGAACCCGGGAAAAACTGCGCCAGCAATTGCGCGAAGGCAAGCTCGACGACCGCATGGTGGAAATTGACGTCCGGGAACGCAATTTCCCCTCTTTCGAAATCATCTCCAACCAGGGCGTGGAGGAGATGGATGTCAACATCAAAGACATGCTGCCCAACCTCTTCGGCCAGCGTACCAAAAAGCGCAAATTGAAGGTGAACGAGGCTTTCGAATATCTGATACAGGAAGAAGAGCAGCGCCTGATCGATATGGATCAGGTCACACGCATCGCCATTGACCGCGTGGAAGACTCAGGGATCGTCTTTCTAGACGAGATCGACAAGATCGCCGGTCGTGAGAGCGGCCACGGTCCTGACGTTTCCCGTGAAGGGGTGCAGCGCGACATCCTGCCCATCGTCGAAGGCACCACTGTCAACAGCCGTTATGGCATGGTGCGCACCGACCATATTCTGTTTATTGCAGCCGGAGCTTTTCACGTTTCGAAACCCAGCGACCTGATTCCTGAGCTTCAGGGCCGCTTTCCCATTCGGGTGGAGCTGCAGTCGCTCACCATGCAGGACTTCATCCGCATTCTGACCGAGCCCAAATCGTCGCTGGTGAAGCAGTACACCGCTTTGCTTGAGACCGAAGGGGTGCAGCTGGAATTCACCCGCGAGGCGCTTGAAGAAGTCGCCCGCTTTGCCTTCCGGGTCAACGAAGGGACGGAAAACATCGGCGCACGCCGCCTGCACACCATCATGGAACGTGTCCTCGATGAGATCAGCTTCGATGCACCGGACAAAAAAGGCGAGCACATCACCGTGGACGCCCAGTATGTGGGCAAAATGCTGGCCGACATTGTGAAAGATCAGGACTTATCTCGATATATTTTGTAAGTTGTTCGCGCATTATAGCCCTGAGCTAATAGAAGACCCGAACGGCCTTGAGGCCCCGCCTGATTTTCGCCTAGCCCCTTTACCCCTTGCTCGAGCCCGCGGATCGAGCCTATAAGTCAACCTGGCGCGTTCCAGGGGCATCCTACGTGATGTTCTGAATCGCTTCTCCTCCTTCCGTAATCGACGACGCCCCACGAGAATTCAATAACTTAGAGATAAGTCGTTGATAAGATACAGCTAAAGTTTCCGACTGGTTGCGACCGGCATCGTAGTTTTTCCATTCTGTTACCCTGTTGCTTCCGCGATGAAGCAATCTCATCCTCATATTCTGATATTTGTGCTGGCCACTGCCTGTTTCATCGGCTGCGGAGCTCCCGGCGTGCCCTTGCCGCCGTCGTTGGAGTTACCCAAGCCGGTCACCGATCTCCGCGCCGCACGCAAGGCGGACAAAGTTACGCTTTCATGGAGTATGCCTACGGAAACCACGGATGGCCAGGCAGTTCGTCACTTGAGCCCGGTGCAAATCTGCCGCTCCATCGACGCAGTAATAAAAGAATGCGGGACGCCAATTGGAAAAGTTTCAGTATCTCCTGTCGCGCAACCCGCTTCCGTCCGCGGAAAGCGTGGCCGGGGAAAAAGCGTTAGCCCGGTCGCCAAGGTTCAAGTCCATTATGAGGACACGATTCCGCCCGAACTCCAGAAAGAAAACGCGACCGGACAGATTACTTACGCAGTGGTCGTCCCAAATGAAAAGGGTCGAAGCGCCGGCCTATCCAACCAGGTGCAGGTGCCGGCAGCGCCTACGCTGCCGCCGCCCGCCGGCTTGCAGGCACAAGTCACGGCCGATGGGATTGTACTGAACTGGACGAGGTCGTCCGAGGGACGAGAGATAGGACATGTGCAGTATGTCTATCGTGTTTATCGTCGCGAAGAAGGCGGCGCCGCCAGCAACGCCGTAGGAGACGTCCCATTGGATGCTTCCACCCCAGCGCAGCTTGTCGATCACAGCGTCGAGTGGGAGAAGACCTACAACTATCGCGTCACCGTCGTGACCGTGATTTCGCTACCAGGCAAGCCACAAGCTGAAGTGGAAGGTGGGGATAGCGCCGAGGTCAAAGTTTTCGCGCATGACATCTTCCCGCCGGCTGTACCATCCGGCCTCGAGGCGGTCGCTTCGGGAGTGGGACAACCACCATTCGTGGATCTGATCTGGGCTCCCAACACCGATGCCGACCTTGCCGGATACAACATCTACCATCATGAGCAGGGCGGCCAGCCGATGAAGATCAATTCAGAACTGGTCAAGACTCCAGCCTTTCGTGACACCACCGCGGCGGGCGGCAAAAAGTATTTCTATTCTATAACCGCGGTGGGTTTGCGAGGAAACGAAAGCGCTCACTCCGAAGAAGCCAGTGAGACTGTGCCTGGTGCTAACTTGAAGCCATAAGCAGGCTCATCGCTGAAGTGATTGGGCATCCTGATCGCCTTCGCGGTGGCGAGGCGGCGATAGTTTCTCAAACTACGCAGGCGGAGGCGAGAGTCACGATGCTTGGGTGCTCTCCTTTGCCGCGCGCTCGTGCGACGCGCGGTGCCCGTGTGACGTGTGAGGTACCGTGGAAGAGCGGCGCTTCAGCGCCACGTCAGGCGGCTTTTGAGACGGGCTTTAGCCCAGTGCGAGACCCAAGGCGACCACCGGGGCTGAAGCCCATCTCGCTTCATTTCGTCACGCGGCCCTGAAGGGCCGCTCTTCCACGGTCGCGCAAACGGTCGAAAGGGTTTCCAAATAGGATCCCGCCACCTCTGCGCAAATCCGCTGATCCTGCCCTGGAATTTTTCGCTGCAGTCTATCTGATCCACACCACGATCAGTCCTATGGCAGCGGCAAAGATGGCAGCGGTCGTGATCCATCCCAGAATATTTATGGCCCGGCCATTCACCCACTTCCCCATGATGGCCCGGTTATTCGTAATCAGCATGATCATGAGCATGAGAAATGGCGTGGAGAACCCCTGCACGATTCCGGCAAACACCAGGGCCTTGATGGGGTTGATGCCGAGGAAATTCATTCCCATGGCCAGCGCGGTGAACACGGTAATCGCGACATAGAATTTCTTCGCCTCGGCTGGTCTTGCATGCAGACCATGTTTCCAGCCGAAGGTTTGGCACAGATCATACGCAGCCCCGATGGTCATAACGGGCACGGCCAGGAAACCCACTCCCACAACGCCAATGGCAAACAGAAGGCCCGCGGCTTTGCCGGCAAGGGGTTGAAGCGCTTGTGCAGCCTGGGCTGCGGTACTGATGTCGCTTCTGCCGGCTTTAAACAGCGTCGCCGCCGTGGAAAGAATGATGAAGTACATGACCAGGTTGGAGAACATCATGCCGACCGCAATGTCTCTGGCGGAATGGTGCAAATCCTCCTTGGTCGTGCCTAGCCGGTCGCTCAAGCGCCGGCGTCCCATCGAAATATCTTCTTCCACGTCTTGATTGGACTGCCAAGTGTAGAGATAAGCCGAAAGCGTCGTCCCGATTACCGCCACTAGCATGGAAAGGAATTCACGATTGAATTGGATATGCGGGATGAGCGTTCCTTTTATGACAGATAAGAGTTCGGGCTTTGCCAGAATCGCGGATCCGACGTAGGCCAACAGGGCCAACGCCAGCCATCGGAAGATATCCCGGATAAGTGTGTACGAGCCCCACACTTGAAGAGCGAGGACCGTGATCGTGATTGCGACGACGATCCATCCAATCGGAATTGGTACAAGCAGATTGAGGGCAGCCGCCATTCCGCCCAGGTCGGCCCCGGCCTCGATGGTGTTCCCAATCAACACCCCGACCAAGGCAGCGTAAAGCAACCATCGGGGATAATGTTTGCGGATCACCGCAAACAATCCCTGACCCGCCACCTGTCCCAGCTTCGAGGAAAGGTAGACGACAGCAAACATCATGGGGAAGGTAACGGGGGCGGTCCACAGGAACGAAGGCCCAAGCGTGGCGCCAGCCGTAGCATAGGTTCCGATTGCGGAGGGATCGTCGTCAGCCGCCCCCGTGATCAGTCCAAGCCCAACCGAGCGGAAGGTTCCATGCGGAACCGGCTTGGGAGCGCCGGTTTTATTGCGCTCCTCCACCCCAGGGTCGTGCTTTCGTCGTTCGCCCGGCACTTGGACATGGGTGGCCATGTATTCTGTCCAGCGATTCTTGGTTAAGGCTTACGCCCACAACAATCAGCAAAACTGCCCTCAGAAACTATAGCCTCTGAATCGCATCATCCGACTCAAATGATCAATCACAGGCCGGACCGATATCTGGCGGGGGAGGTCTGCCCAAAAGCACTAAAACTGATCCGTTACCACGTCGTTCGTCAGCCGCTTACGTCCGTTTGTATCCCGGTGAGGGGATTCGAAGATGGACATCCCCCAGAAACACCGGCAAACTTCGCCAAAATTAGCCAAGTTGTAGATGCTGGCTTTGAGCTTTGGTTTGTGTGCTGCTGCTGATCTACGGTCTCCGCCGTAATCCGGTCGGGGAAAAAGGGTAGGACTTGGCGACGGGGATTTTCTATTTCAAAAACCTGCACTAACCATGCTGTTGTGATTAGATATCTGTCCTATGAAATATTGCCGTTTTCAGGTCAGTGGCCGGCCGCAGTACGGCTTAGTCGAAACTGTCGCCGGCCGGGAAGAAATCACACGTTTGCTGGTGAATGCTCCGGAAGATTCGAATGGAGATATGGAAGATGTGCCCACCAGGCGGGTGGAGCCGGTGTCTTTGTCTGAGGCGACTCTACTTGCACCGGTCCGGCCGTCCAAGATCGTTTGCGTGGGCCGCAACTATCGTGATCATGCGGCGGAACTCGGCCACGATGTCCCAGTTGAGCCATTGATCTTCCTGAAACCGCCATCTGCTTTGCTGGCGCCTGGCGGGCAGATTCGCCGGCCTAAAATCTCCAACCGCGTGGGCCATGAAGGCGAACTCGGCGTCGTGCTGGCCAAGACCTGTTACAAGGTCGGCGCTGACGAGGATGTTCGTCCCTACATACTCGGCTACACCTGCGTCAATGATGTCACCGCCCGTGACTTGCAGGAAAAAGACGGCCAATGGACCCGGGCCAAGGGTTTTGACACGTTCTGCCCGGTTGGCCCTGTGGTTAGTGATGAAGTTGACCCTTGGGCCGGCGTAATTGTTGAGACTCGCGTCAACGGGGAGGTCCGACAGCACGGCAGCACGGTAGATTTCATTTTTGCCCTCGACGTCGTAATCCGTCACATCTCGCGATGCATGACGCTTTTACCCGGGGATTTGATTTCCACCGGCACGCCTTCAGGCGTCGGTCCGCTCGTGGATGGTGATGTGGTTGAGGTGAGTGTCCAGGGAGTAGGGATTCTGAGGAATTCGGTGGTGGACGAATAACCTGTCAGTGGTCACTGGTCAGTCGAGCCTACTGACCGCTGGCCACTGACCACTTGTTGCCCGCAGTCCTACGTTGCAAGTTCTCAGTTCCCAGTTCGGATTCGAATGTGCAGGGTAATCAGGTCTGTCTCTTTCACGATTGTCTTTCTAGCCTTATTCTGATGAATCCTCATGACTCCAATTCAACTTTATAGCTTGATTCTGGGCGGGACTGGCGTACTGCTGGCCGCTTACCTTCTTGTACGCCGAAAGCCCAAAACCGCCGACGCCCTGGAGCGCGAGCGGCGTGAGATGCTCGACAGAATCGGACGGATCACGGATGGCACAGTGATTGATGTGCAAGAGATGCAGTCATCAGAGCAGAAGCCCTTAACTCTACTTATCTATCATTACGATGTCGCCGGCGTTTCTTACGAAGCATCGCAAGACGTGACCTACTTGCGCCAGTTGGTCAATCTTCATTCCTGCCGTCTAGGCCTGCGCACTTCGGTGCGATACGACCCACAAAATCCCGGAAATTCGATGGTGCTTTCAGAGCGCTGGATGGGCTTAAGACAGTAAATAGTCTCCAGTTTCTCGTTTCTAGAAACTGGACACCAGAAGCTAGAAATTCTGCTCTCTAGCTGCCGGCTGAGAATCCACCAGCATGCGCAAAGGTGAGTCTCAAATACTTATGAGGATTGACTGGAGTGTCGTTGATGCGAACTTCGTAATGGAGATGTGGACCGGTGCTGCGGCCGCTTAGACCCACGTAGCCGATGGTGTCGCCGCGGTGCACGTGCTGTCCGGCAGTCACTGCGAAATTGGCCAAGTGTCCGTAGCGAGTGCTGATTCCGTGACCGTGATCGATCATGATGGCACGGCCGTAGCCACCCATGAAATCAGCAAAAACCACCACCCCATCGGCGGGAGCCATCACGCCTTGACCGTACGATGACGCAATGTCTACTCCGCTATGGAATGCGCCTTCACCGTTAAATGGATCGATTCGTTCGCCGAACGATCCGGTAACGTGGCCTTCCACAGGCCAGATGTTAGGAGCCGAATTGGCTCGAACCCAGTCAGCCGTAGTCACATTGCGGGTAAGCCCAAGCGAGATGCCGGTCATGGTCGCGCCGCTGAGAGCAGACGTCCGCAGAGCGTAAAGCTGGTCAAGGGAGGATGTAACCTCCGAATTTTGTATCTCGTCCGGCGAGTTTGCTACCAGCAGCGGATCCGATTTCAGACCGTAAAGAGAGGAAACCTCGCCGGCCAGTGATCCCAAAGATGCAACTTGAATGTCTCTTTCTTTCGCGACCTGCTCCAGCTTCGAGTATCGACCTTTGAGGTCTTCTTTCTCGGTCTGGAGTTGGTTGAAGCGGGATACCTTCAGCAGCATGCGCAGGTAAGAACTGGCAATGCCAGTCAGGCTCAGCGCGCCAATCGCCGCCCCTACTATCAGCACATAGAGGTAGTGGACGGGGATGTGGATTTTGCGCAACTGACCATCCTCACCGCGCGCGACAAAAAGTATGTAAAAGCGTTTTCTCAATGTTCCTCTGCCGTTAGTGATCAGGAGCGAATCGCTGACGGACGGCTCGCACTCGCGGGGATCGTCAGCTTCACTCCGACTACGGGCAACGTCCCTATTTGGCTCTGAGACGCTTGCTTGCCCATGTCCTACCGGAACCAGGAAAGTCCCGAAACCCTTTTGGCTGCAATCCATACCGGATACAGCACTTAGTTCGGTCAATGGTCTTAGGAGACAGC
>MNGW01000131.1 GCA_001918935.1 Acidobacteriales bacterium 13_1_40CM_3_55_5
GGGCAATTTTTAGTCGGCGTAAGGGTGATTCGACTCAGTTGGAGAACCCGGTTTTCTACCAGCGGAGGCCGACTTCTTTCAAACCTGGGGACACAACGGTTCACAACGGTCCCCAACGGTTCCCAGTTCGGTTTTAGGGGAATTGCAAGTGCTTGAAAGAATGGCTCCTCAGGTAGGACTCGAACCTACAACCCTCCGGTTAACAGCCGGATGCTCTGCCATTGAGCTACTGAGGAGTGTAGCCGGAACATTCTTAAAAGGTTCCGGAGTTTACCGCTAATCATAATAACATCGCCATACTGCCGTGGGAAATTCAAGCGGCAAGGCATGATCGGGAACAATGATTGCCCAAAAGAAATTGCCAGTTCCCTTTTGAAGAACTGGCAACGGATCAGGGACAGTTGTTTTTTGGCGTTCAGCTCACCGGTTGCTCGCTCAGCACTTTTTCTCGCTCTTCCTCGTAGTGCTTTTCTTCTCTCGGCGAAGTG
Organism: Acidobacteriales bacterium 13_1_40CM_3_55_5; assembly: GCA_001918935.1. Lineage (GTDB taxonomy): Bacteria > Acidobacteriota > Terriglobia > Terriglobales > Acidobacteriaceae > 40CM-3-55-5. Next base: position 489 of record MNGW01000131.1, read on the forward strand.
GGTAGAGCCAATTCCAAGACCTCGCTGATTTCCTTCACGTAGTGAATGTTGAGGTGCTCCAATTGTTCGGGAGTAAGATCTTCTTCGACATTCATCTTGTTTTCTGCGGGCAAAATGACGTCCCGCACGCCGGCGCGTTTGGCAGCGAGGACTTTTTCCTTGACACCGCCGATGGGCAACACGTTGCCGCTAAGAGTTATTTCTCCGGTCATGGCGGTCAGCGGACGCACGGGGCGTCCCGTAAGTAACGAGACCAGTGCTGTAGCCATGGTGACTCCCGCGGACGGTCCGTCCTTGGGGATCGCTCCTGCCGGCACGTGAATGTGGATGTCATGTTCGGCGAAGAAATTTTCCTGGATGCCGAGCTGTGCCGCATTCGAGCGCACCCAGGTGAGCGCGGCTTGCATCGATTCCTGCATGACCTGGCCAATCTGTCCGGTCATGGTGAAGCCGCCCTTGCCCTTCATGGTATTTGCTTCCACGAAAAGCACGTCGCCACCAGAAGGCGTCCAGGCTAGACCGACAACGACGCCAGCACGCTTGGTGCGTTCTGCAATTTCGCCTTCGCTGCGAATCTTGATGCCACCGAGAAATTCCTGGACGACTTCTTTAGTTACCACCAGCTTTTCGCTTTTGCCTTCAGCAAGGCGGCGAGCTTGCTTGCGGGAGATAGTGCCAATGTTGCGCTCCAGATTGCGGACGCCCGCTTCGCGGGTGTAGTGCCGGATGACGTAACCCACGGACTCTTCCGGAAATTCGATCTGCTCCGGCGTGATGCCGTTCTCTTCAATCTGACGCGGAATCAAATACTGAAACGCAATGTGGACTTTCTCTTCCTCGGTATAGCCTTGCAATTCGATGATCTCCATGCGATCACGCAAGGGGTCGGCGATGGGATCAAGCATGTTCGCCGTCGTAATAAACAGCACCTTGGAAAGATCGAAGGTGACGTCCAAGTAGTTATCACGGAACGCGGCATTCTGCTCTGGATCAAGCGCTTCGAGCAGCGCCGAAGCCGGATCCCCGCGGAAGTCGCGGCCTACTTTATCGATTTCGTCGAGCATGAAGATTGGATCTTTGGTCTCGGCCCGCCGAATTCCCTGGATGATCTGCCCCGGCAAAGCGCCGATATAAGTGCGGCGGTGGCCACGGATCTCGGCCTCATCATGAACGCCGCCCAATGAGATGCGCACAAACTTTCGCCCCAGAGCACGCGCGATCGACTTGCCCAATGAAGTCTTGCCCACGCCCGGCGGTCCGACAAAGCACAGAATCGGGCCCTTCATTCCTGGCTTCAAACGGCGCACAGACAAATAATCCAGAATGCGATCTTTTACTTTCTGCAAATCATAGTGATCGGCGTCGAGGATCTCTTTGGCTTTGAGAATATCCACTTCGCCGCCTGAAGTTTTCGCCCAGGGCAATACCGCTAGCCACTCGATGTAGTTGCGGGTGACTGAATAATCGGCCGCCATCGGCGACATGCGCGAGAGCCGGCCAAGTTCTTTCAAGGCCTCTTTCTTGACATCGTCCGGCATTCCGGCGGACTCGATTTTCTGCCGCAACTCTTCGGTGTCGCGCTGGCCTTCATCCTGCTCGCCCAGTTCTTTCTGGATGGCCTTCATTTGCTCGCGCAAGTAGTACTCACGCTGCGTCTGTTGAACCCGATCTTGCACCTCGGATTGAATCTTGTTCCGCAGTTGCTGGACTTCGAGTTCCTTGGCCAGATGCTGATTAATTTTCTCCAGGCGGACGCGAACATCGGTGGTTTCCAGCGTGTCTTGTTTATCCGCAGTAGAGAGAGAGGGTAACGAGGAAGCAATGAAATCCACTAGCCGTCCAGGTTCCTCGATATTCATTGCCACCGTGGAAAGCTCATCCGATAAAGTCGGAGAGCCGGCAACAATTTGCTGGAACAGAGTCAGAACATTGCGTTGCAGGGCTTCTACTTCAGAGCTCTTCGGCGGAATCGATTCCGGAACTGAATCCACTTTTGCTCGCATGAACGGCGTAAGCTGGGTGAACTCTGCCAAACGCACCCGCTCCAAGCCCTCTGCGAACACAAACAGGCTCTGGTTAGGCATTTTTACTACTTTGTGGACGACGGCGAGGGTTCCAACCGTATACAGATCACTGGCTTGAGGGGCGTCTACGCGAGCTTCGCGCTGCGCCACCACGACGATTGTCTTATCCTCGCCTAATGAGTTAATTAACTGAACAGAACTTTCCCTGCCTACGGTTAGCGGCAGGACGGCGTGGGGAAACAAAACCGTGTCCCGCACAGGAAGGATGGGTAACGACCGCTCCGACTCCGGTTCCTGTTCCTTAGGCTTGGAGTTGCGCTCAGTACGCGCTTTCTCGACCATGATTCTCCTTGAGTGGGTTGTACTCAACCCTTGGATGAGTTTCAGCCGCAGAAAGATGCAACCCTAGAATCATTCAGAAGCTGTTGGATTCTAAACCCGGTCGACAAGCTTTGCACTACCCCAAAGGTACAGGTCACGATCGGGTTCCCGAAACCAGAGCTGCCGCCAGACGTGCTCAGGCTGACGGGTAAACTCCTAGCACTTTCACCAGATCGGCGACTTCGGCGAGATGGTGAAGAGCATTTCGGGCCGCTAGGTCGTCCCCGCGCAGGAAGTCGGCATAGAAAACATATTCCCATGGCCGGCCACGCATGGGCCGGGACTCAATCTTGCTTAAACTGATGTCCCGCAAGGCAAATACACTCAGAGCCTTAAACAATGCTCCGGGAATGTTTTGCAAGCTGAAAGCAATGGATGTTTTATTCGCCCCACGCAGCACGCGTCGCTTACTCCGGATTAAGAAGAAGCGGGTAAAGTTCCGCTTATCGTCTTCAATCCCGGCCGCAAGGATTCGGCCCTTGTAGGCCTTAACTGCTTGGCGCCCTGCGATCCCGGCTGCATCCCTCAGACGGTTCTCAACCACGTGTTTTACGCTGCCTGCGGTGTCATAGAACGGTACCGGCTCAACTTTGCGGTTTCGGCGGAAGAAGTCGCGGCACTGCTCGAGCGCGACCGGGTGCGAGTAGACGCGGCGGAGGTCTTCTCGCTTGACGCCTGGTAGAACGATCAAGTTGTGCACGATGCGCAGGCGGAACTCTCGTTCTATGAAAACCTTGCGCGCAAGTAACAGGTCGAAGTGTTCGGTCACTGAACCAGCTAAAGAATTTTCAATGGGAATGACGGCGGCATCGACTGAACCGCGCCCCACCCGATCAAACACTTCTGCGGAACGGGCGCACGGCACAATGGTGCATCCCGGCGCCATGCGGCGAGCCGCCTCGTGGCTGAACGATCCCGCTTCCCCTTGAATCGCGATCTTCATCACGGCAACTTAACTGGACTTTGCTTGCGGAAGCAAATCTTTTCGAAGAATGAGAGCGTCCACACCGTTGGAATAATAGTGTGGAATGGTTCTTTCCAAGAAATAACCATGACGCTTGTAGAAGGCCAAGGCTCCCAGGTTATCCACGGCAGTTTCCAGCCGCACGCCAGGGCATCGGACAGCGCGAAGTTGATCTTCCGCAGCAGCCAGCAGACCAGAACCGACCCCGAAACGCCTGCCAGCAGCTCTGACATCGATGGTGATGATGTGACCCATCCCACGGCGGTCAACTTCAGCAACAATGAAACCGACAATTCCTGGGCTCTGAGCTCCGCCCTTGGCATCCGCTGATTCAGCTATGATCGTCAACGAGCCGCGACGCCGGATATAGGCCGCGAGCTCCAATCGGCTATACGAGATCCCGGGCGAGAAGCATTTTTGATCGATGTCCCAAAGGATTTCGAAATCCTCGCGTTTGAATTCTCGCAGGATAAACTCCACGCCGACATTGTAGTAGAGGAGAATTGCACCAGGTTCGCAGCAGTTTGGGGTAGATCCGCTATAAAAGGGTCCAGAAGCTGGACGAAAGTGTTGCATGGCTGCACCCTGAACCGCGCCAAGTGCATCTCAGGGGTGTGTGGCGTCTGGTCCTCATCGACGCACTGACTACGGCTGTTCTGCTCAGCCTCTGGTACCTCTATTTTGCCCGATATAACCGCCGCAGAGGTGTTTTGGCTTTGCGCCGCGTAGGGGCAGCGTGCGACGGCCAAGGCCGGATTGTGGACGCCCGTTGGTTAGGAGCCTGCCGCCTGCAGGCGCGTCTGCATTTTGCAGCTCGGTGGTTTGAGGATGTTCACGTCACGGTTCGGCTGCTCCCGCGTCCCTTGCCCCTTCAGTGGCTGTCCAGTCTGTGGCGCAAGAACAAAGAGACGCTTACATTTGAAGCGGATCTGGATTACGCACCCAGCTTTCAACTGGAAGTTTTCCGACATCGGTGGCTCACTAATCAGCGGATCCGAGTAGCTGAAGGTTCCAGAGACTGGTCAGTTTGCCGCCCTGGGCCAGTCGTGCTCACTACCCGCACTGATTGGACCCAGGAGCTTACACCGGTGGTGAATTCCCTCATCAATTCTCGAAAATCTGACTTGCTGAGTGTCCGCTTCGGCGCGGAGTCTCCCCACCTGGTAGCTACAGTTGCCCTGGAATCGCTTTCCGATGAGCAGGCTGCCGCGGGATTTCTCGGCATAATGCGCGAGTTGGCGGCAGGAGCTTCAACATTCCGACATAAAAGCTAGTGGTCAGTGGCCAGTGGTTCGAGTTCTTGGATTCGTATCAGGGCATCGCTTCAGCGATGCCGTACCGTGACAACATTCGATGCGCCTTTAGGCGTTGGGTCACCCTCGGCGCCTAAAAGGCGCGAGGCAGCAGATACCTGGCGGCACGCCTGAAGGCGTGCCCTGACACGAATCTGTGTCTAACGGTTTTTCTGAAACCCTAACCACTAGCCACTAATCACTGTTCTCTGGTTCGGCTACGAAACGGTAGCCTACTCCGCGCACGGTTAGCAGATGGCCTGGGTGGGATGGATCATCTTCAATGTAACGCCGTAGCCGGACAATGAAGTTATCGATGGCACGCGTATCGGTATCTTCTTTCAATCCCCAAACCTGCTCAAGAATGGATTTGCGTGAGACCACCCGCCCGCTGTTGCGGATAAGATGTCGCAACAACTCCGCCTCCATCAGCGTGAGGTGGATGGTGTTCCCGTTGACTCGAAGCTCCAGTTTTCCGAAGTCAATGGTACGCCGGTTGAATGAGAACACTTCGTATTCGGTATAAGGTTTGCTCTTTGATGTTGCTGGCTCCGCTTGGCTGTCTCGCAGCCATTCGCGCCGCCGCAATAGTCCCTGCAAGCGGGCCAGCAGAATGGCAAGTTCAAACGGTTTAGGCAGATAATCGTCGGCGCCCGAGGCAAAACCCTTCAGCACATCTTCCGGACGGCCACGCGCGGTCAACATCAGGACGGGAACAAAATTCTTTGCGGCTCGCAACTCGGCGGCGACGGCGAAACCGTCCTTGCCGGGAAGCATGACATCGAGAACTACAGCGTCAATTTCTTTCTCCATCTCATTTTCAAGCCGGCCGTCTTTCCATTCGCCCAGCAGCAAGCTCAGGGCGCTTTCTCCGTCCCGAACAACCGTGACTGCGTGCCCCTCCGCCTCCAAATTGAAACGCAAACCATTAGCCAGATGGGCTTCGTCCTCGACGATGAGCACATGGCTCATGTTGCGCTCCTGGGCAATTCGAGGACAACCGTCGTGCCCCGGCCTTCACCTTCGCTCTTGGCAAAGACGCGGCCACCGTGCTTTCTGGCAATGGTCCGCACGATAAACAACCCCAGCCCGGTGCCTTTCACATGAGAAAGGGTGCGGTTCGGAACGCGATAGAAACGCTTGAAAATACGTTTTAATTCTTGAGCCGAAATTCCCACACCGTTATCCTGTACGCTGAGCGTGACGTGCTTGTCGTCGGGGGTTTCCAAACGCACGGCAATGTCCACTGCGGGCCCGGAATACTTGATCGCATTGTCGATTACATTGGAAACTGCAGTGCGTAGTTCTTCGCCATCGCCGACCACGCTGGTCCCGGCTCCGTTGTTAACCTCCTGTTCGTATCGCAATGCCTCAGGTTGAAGATGATGACTGGTGCGCGCGACATCCACACATTCTTGCACCAGGTCGCCAAAATTTAACGGCGCCCGATGGTTCCGCTTCTTATGGGTCGCCTGGCCGGCCTTTAAAACCTGTTCCACTGTGCCCAGCAAACGGTCGGTATCGTCCACCATCAGCCGGTAGAACTCGCGGCGCTGGGCCTCGTCTACATCACGCCGTTGCAGTGTTTGTAAATAAAGGCGGATCGAGGCGATTGGGGTTTTCAGTTCGTGGGTGACCGCGTTGATGAAGCTGTCATGCTGTTCGTTGCGTCGGATCTCGTGCACCAGAAAGCTGGTATTCACGATGAGACCTGCAATCAACACCGTGAACAGGATCACGCCCAGGAACAGCAGCACGCCCTCGCGCCAGTTAAGAATGATCCAGCCAACGTTCAGCCCTACGGCCAAGGTTACAAGGCAGACGCCAAGCACCACAAAAAAAGCGATGGCTTTGCGGCGGCTGGTGATGCGCATAGCAGGATTTTAACGCTATTGGAAGAAAAACCGCAGGAGAGAAGGCAGATACTTTGCCCGGAGCGATACAGCACGAGCCAGACCCATTACAAATTTGTGGACAGTAAAAGTGACGACGATCCTAAACCGAAACCAGCTCACGCCTGGCCGCAGATGAGCGTCCTTGCTCCTCACGCCGCTGGAGCTCGGAAAGTCTTACCCGGTACACGTGGCGCGCCAGTCCCAATTTCTTTAACGCCCAAATCCCGTACCAGTTCACGTCAACTTCGTACCATTTCAGGCCGTGGCGGGCTGAAACCGGATGAGCGTGATGATTGTTATGCCAGCCTTCGCCGAAGGTGAGGATGGCGACCCACCAGTTGTTGGTGGAGAGATCGCGGGTGACAAAGCGTCGAGAGCCCCAGGTGTGGGTTGCCGAGTTCACCAGCCAGGTGGCGTGCAGCCCGACTACTGTGCGCATGAAAATTCCCCACATCAGAAAGGGCAAGCCGCCAAGCGCCAGCAAAATTAATCCGAGGATAACAATGGGAACGTAGTGATACTTCGTAATCCACACGTGAAATTTGCTTTTCGCGAGATCGGGAACATAGCGCGCGAGCGTAGTCGTATCGTGATGCATGGACTTGCCCATCAGGATCCAGCCCATGTGCGCCCACCACTTGCCGTCAAGCGGGGTGTGCGGATCGCCTTCCTGATCAGAATGCTGATGATGAATGCGGTGCGTAGCGACCCAGAAAATGGGTCCGCCCTCGAGAGCCAGAGTCGCACACGTAGTCAAAACGTACTCCACCCACTTGGGCGTCCTATAGCCACGATGAGTGAGCAATCGATGATAGCCCATGCCAATTCCCAGGCTTCCCGAAACCCACCACAAAAACATCGCGACAAACAAAGCTTTCCACGTGAAAAAGAACAGGGCTGCAATCGCGCCAACGTGAAACAGCGCCATAAAAGTTGCGGTTACCCAATTGATTTCATTGTCCGCGGCCGGCTTCCGATTTAGCGTCTCGAGTTCCATCGCAGTGTCCCCGTGGCTCATGTAGATAACTTATCAGTGCTTGGAAACGTCGTCTGTAATAGTTGTGTAATACGGGAGTGGATGGAAGTTACGAAGGTACAACAACGGGGGAGATGCCAGAATGGGCGGGCAATTCAGCTCAGGCCGTCGCGCCTTTCACTTCAACGCCGGCCCATTTTTCCAGTAACGTGAGAGTAGCGGCATAATCGAGGTCTTGGTAGCCGTCCTCACTCGCAACCTCGTAAACCTCTTCGACGATTTCGAGCGCCGGCAGTTTAACCCGAGCCTCTTTAGCAGCTTCCAGCGCAAGATGGATATCCTTATGCATCAGGCGGAGGGGGAAATTTGCCGTGAAGTCACGTTTCAGGACAAAGGGCGCCTTGTAGTCCACCACGCCCGAGCGGACCATCGAAGCCTGGATCAGGGGGAGCATGGTCTCAGCATCCACTCCCAGCTTGGTGGCTAGCGTCAGGGCCTCGGCAAAGCCTTCATAGATGATTGCAATTTGGAGATTCATGGCCAGCTTGGCGGCTTGGCCTTTGCCAGTTTCGCCCATGCGAAAGATCTGCTTGCCCATGGCAGTAAATAACGGTTTCAAGGTTTCGATAACTCCCTCATCTCCGCCCACGATGAAAATGAGAGTTCCACTTTCCGCCCCTACTTTGGAACCGGTGACTGGCGCATCTACGTACTGAACTCCGCGGGAACGCACACGCTCGGCGAATTTACGGGTCGCGGAAGGGGAGATCGTGCTTGAATCGACAATCGTCATGCCTTGCGTTAGCGATTGTTCGACGCCCTGCGATCCGAAAAGCACACTTTCGACCGCTTTCGTATCTGAAACCGACATCCAGACCACTTCCGCGCCATTGGCGGCTTCTGCAGGAGATGAAGCGCTGCGCGCTCCTTCCACTTCCTTCCCTGGGGTGCGATTCCAAACTGTGGCTTCGTGACCGGCCTTAACCAAATTCGCTGCCATCGGCCGACCCATGATTCCTAACCCTAAAAAAGCGACGCGCATCCGGCTACTCTCCTGAAGATTCACCCAAAGGGCTTGCAAGGATTAGAACTGACGCCATGCGACTGGTCAAGTAATGCTCGACAGATTGTTTTAGAATGAGGTACAACTCTGCTGCGGCAAAGAACCATCGCAGATGACCCGGAACTATTCTGGTTCCGCGTCCGTGAATCAATTTTGGATCCGGCTTCGTCATTCGATGTTAAAAGCGACGATTAAAAATTCCGCGTTGCGCAAGCGAGCCCGCCAATTTGGGCGTCTGGTGCGCCATTCGGCGGTCACTCCCCGCACTGGGGAAACCCATAAGCCCAGACTCGTCTCGAACGGCGAACTGGGTGTGACGTTCATCGGACACGCCAGCTTTTTCGTACAGATGGGTGGTCAGAACGTGATCATCGATCCCAATTTTGCACGCTGGCTGTTCGTGCTCAAACGTCTGCGCCAGCCCGGTGTCCGTCTGCGCGACCTTCCAGCCATCGATCTGATATTGGTTACCCATGCCCACTTCGACCACCTGCACCGGCCATCGTTGCGCGCGATCGTCCAGCACGCTCGAAATCGCCGCGGAACGCCGCCGACGATCGTGATACCTCACCACGTCTTCGATTTGGTTTCCGACCTCGGATTCGATGATGTAGTCGAGCTCGACTGGTGGAATAGTTATCGTCATCGCGGACTGACCGTCACCCATGTGCCGTCACGTCATTGGGGCGCCAGGGTAATCAGAGATTCTCATCGCGGCTATGGAGGCTATGTCTTGCGGGACAACAAGCACTCCATCTACCACGCCGGCGACACGGCCTATTTTTCCGGCTTCCGCGAGATCGGTCAGAGACTGGCGCCTGAACTGGCGCTATTGCCGATCGGAGCTTACAATCCGCCGTCTTTCCGCAATGTGCATACCAGCCCCGCCGACGCTACCCGCGCCTTTCTTGACCTCAATTCGCGTTGGATGGTTCCCATGCACTACGGAACCTTCCGCCTCTCTCACGAACCCATGGAGGAACCGCTCGCTCTCCTGGAAAAAGAGGCTGCAGCCGCTGGCATTCAAGATCGAGTGCTGGTAATGGAAGAGGGCGTGACCAAGTTTTTTTAATTTCAGCCAAGTAATTTCAGTGTTCTGAAGGCTGTGAAAAAGCAAGCTGCCCCGCTGCGCTTGCGTTCAGGTATAAAGTTGTACGCTCAGATTTTTGCTAAGGAGGTACCTATGCCAGACAAAGTGAAAGCCGTTCCGGAAGGATTCCACACGTTAACTCCGCACATCACTGTTCGGGATGCTCGTCGGGCGATCGATTTCTACCAGAAGGCGTTTGGTGCCGAAGTGCTTGGCATCCATGATGGTCCCGAAGGAAAGATCATGCACGCTACTCTCAAGATCGGCGATTCCATGCTCATGCTGAACGATGAGTTTCCTGAATGGGGTGCGTTGGGTCCGCCTTCCACAGGGGCCAGCGGCGTGATCATTCATATGTATCTGGAAAATGTGGACGCCGCGTTCCAGCGTGTGGTTTCTGCCGGCGCGACCGTAAAGATGCCGCTCGGCGATGCGTTCTGGGGCGACCGCTACGGCGCCGTCGTGGATCCGTTCGGACATACGTGGTCTCTGGCTAGCAAGGTTAGGGATGTATCCAAAGATGAGCTCGACAAGGCCTCCCAGGATATGTTCGGGCGCGGGACGAAGAAGTCGGCTTAGTAAGCGAGCAGGATTCGGAGATCACGCAGATTGTTGCCCGTGGGCCCGGTGATGATTGCGTCGCCCAGCTTGTTGAAAAAGGCATAGGCATTAAATTCAGACAGATAGATTTCCGGAGCCAACCCGCGGGCCTTGGCGCGCTCCATGGTGGTGCCGTCCACGATTGCCCCCGCGGCCGGACTGTTGCCGTCAATGCCATCTGTCCCTGCGCTGAGCACGGTGATCTTTTCTCCGGCGATTTTTGACGCGCAATCCAGGGCAAACTGCTGATTGCGGCCGCCAATACCACCATTCGCGACTTTCACCGTTATTTCTCCGCCTGAAATAAGGCAAACACGCTCCGATTTCTTGCGTAACTCATGGACTCGTTCGACTAGGTAATTGGCAGCACGCAAATAGTCCCAGTCATCGCAGCTATTATCCACTTGGACCTTGAACCCTAGACGCTCCGCGTCTGGCTTGCTGGCTTCCACCACGGAAGCATTGGACAAAATCGGCCACCAGCGTGAGCGATGAAAAACTTCATCACCTACCTTCGGAGTCTCTTCCAACGCGTGCCGTTGGAAGAGTTCACGAACCGACTCAGGAAATTGTGCGAGCAGCTCATAGCGCGTCGCAATCTGGTAGCAATCCTCCACGGTACTGGGATCGGGCATGGTGGGACCGGAAGCCAATGCATCTGGCATGTTGTCAGGAACGTCTGAAACCAGTAGCGAAACCTGCTGCGCCCGATGAGCTATACGGGCTAGTCGTCCACCCTTGATCGCCGACAGGTGCTTGCGAATGGCATTTATTTCAACGATGTTTGCACCGGAAAATATGAGCGCCCGGTAGGTGGCAATTAGATCGTCCAGCGAAACTTCATCATCGATGGGCTTTTCTACCATCGATGACCCTCCGCCGCTGAGCAGAAAAATTACCAGCGATTCCGGATTTTGTCCGCTCAATGATTTGATCATCGCCTCCGCCGCGCGAAAAGATTCCGCGTTAGGTGTAGGATGTCCGCCACGAAAATAGCGGAACCCGCGAACCTGAGACGCGGGCTCGACCGAACTGCTGACGATGCCCTCAAAACGGCGGCCAGCCTGCATTTCAAGCGAATTAAGCAAACTGTGCGCAGCTTTGCCGATCGAAACGACAAAGATATTGCGAAAGGAATCCAGATCGTAGAGATCCTCGCAGATGCGGAGGACTCCGCGCTCACAATCCACATTCCGCTGAAAGGCTTTATCAATGCTGGCTTCCGCGAGAGCGTGCTCGAAAAGCTGGCGGGCGGTGACACGCATCTCGACGGCTGCACGCTGGCGGTCTGCGGGGGAAGGCATGGTGGAGGATTATAGAAGCTGAGAAGTATTTTCCAGGGTCATCTATGGAGTGCCACTTCCCTGATCCAACTCTCAATCGTTTCCCGCAGCTCTCTCAACCTTCCTTCAAAAAAATGATCTGCACCCTCGATGAGCACTAGTTTGCGCGGTTCGGGAACTGACGTCGCGAGTCGTTGTAACTCTGCCCTCGGGCCAAACTGATCGCGAGCGCCGCTTACAAATAGCTTGGGTTTGGTACAGGACTGGAGAAACTCGAAATCGTAACTGCGATTATCAATCGCCGCGACCGGAGTGCCCACAGCGATTATTGCCTTTACTCGCGTATCCGGACACGCTGCCTGTAATCCGACAGCAGCGCCAAACGAGAATCCGGCGAAGATCATGGGCAGTCGGAACTCCTTGTCCAGCCAGTCGAGAGCGGTGCGGACATCGTCGACTTCGCCCCGCCCATGGTCGTGTTCGCCCTGGCTCAATCCGGCGCTGCGGAAATTAAACCGTAGCACGGGAAATCCGAAAGTATTCAGGGCCTTCATGGTATGAAACACAACTTTGTTGTGAAGCGTTCCGCCAAATGAAGGATGAGGATGACAGACCAGAGCGGCATGAGTTGCATCCGCCGCGCCTGCATTGAGCAGTGCCTCGAGACGTCCGGCGGGACCATCGAGAAAAAATGAACGGATTGTGCTGCTCGTTGGCGCGGTCATGTGCATTTGAGAGCAAGAATAATCTAGCAGAGTGAGGCACACCCTAAGGCGGCAGCTATCAAAGCCCTTCCCATGGACGTATGGTTTATTCTCTGACCATGGACGTCGCCGCTTTTACGCGCCAACTGGTAGACATCGAGTCCATCTCCGGCAATGAAGGACAGGTCGGAGATTTCTTGCACTTTGAGCTCTGCCGTCTGGGGTACCAGGCAAAGAAAATGACCGTGGAAGACGCACGCAACAACGTGTTCGCAACTGCGCCGCAAGAGTCGCGGCCCGCCATGGTCTTTTCCACCCACATGGACACAGTGCCGCCGTTCATTCCCTCATCGGAAGACGCAACTCGCATCTACGGCCGTGGCTCGTGCGATGCAAAAGGGATCATCGCGGCACAAATCGCCGCCGCCGAACGCCTGCGCCAGGATGGCATTCATGTAGGGCTTCTTTTTCTGGTCGGCGAAGAGCGCGACAGCCTGGGAGCGAAGGTAGCGAATAAACAGTCGGCAGGCAGCAAATTTCTGGTGAACGGCGAGCCCACCGAGAACCGGATTGCAATTGCCTCCAAGGGCACGTTGCGAGTGGAATTGAACGCTCATGGACGAATGGCGCACTCGGCGTATCCCGAGTTGGGTGAGTCGGCGATCGATAAATTGATAGAAGCGCTCCATCGCCTTCGCGCGATGAAATTGCCCGAGGATAAAGGGTTTGGACCATCCACTCTAAATATTGGTTTGATCGAAGGCGGGCGCGCTCCCAACGTCGTTGCCGACCGGGCTCGGGCTCACTTGCTCTACCGGTTAGTCGGCCCATCGCAGCAATTGCGTGAAGACATTGTCGACAGGGTGGGTGATCTGGCAGAAATCAAATTCACTCTCGAGATTCCCTTCGTTCGATTGCGCACTCTGGATGGCATGCCAACCATGGTGGCAGCATTCACCACCGATATCCCAGCGCTCAATAATTGGGGAGAGCCACTGTTGATGGGTCCTGGCTCCATCCATGTAGCCCACACTGAACAGGAGTATGTGGAGAAAAAAGAACTGAACCAGGCAGTGGAGTTGTATTGTTCGATGGCAAAAAGACTGTGCGCGGATGGATTGGGATAATCAGCTTTCGGATTTCAGGTCTCAGATGTCAGATCTCAGTTCTCGGAAGTCGAATACAGATGAGAGTCTGGCCTTCCACTTCCCCCTTCCATCTCGCAAACCATTTACACTTAGTTCATGACCACCCAGACGTCCAACTCCCTTTCCACGGCGTCTTCAGCGTACCTGCGCTCGGCGATGCATCAGCCGGTGCAATGGCACGAGTGGGGAGAAGAAGCTTTTGCTACGGCGCAGCGGGAGAACAAACCTATCCTGCTGGACATCGGCGCAGTGTGGTGCCATTGGTGCCATGTAATGGATCGCGAATCCTATGACGACGCTGAACTCGCGCAAATCGTCAATGAGCGTTTTATTGCAGTGAAGGTGGATCGCGATGAACGTCCCGACATCGATAGCCGCTATCAGGCCGCCGTCAGCGCAATCAGTGGACAGGGTGGATGGCCGCTCACAGCCTTTCTTACGCCTGATGGCAAGCCATTCTATGGCGGCACTTATTTCCCCCCGAGCGAGCGGATGCATACCATCAAAAAAATGGCGAGGTAGTAGAACAGGCAAAAATGGTGGAGAGCGCTCTTTCTCACTCGGAATCCTTTGCCGGTAGCAGCGGAGAATTTTCTGCGGGGGTGATCGACGCCATCGCCAAATCTATCTTAGGGATGTTTGATCCAAGCAACGGCGGCTTTGGTAATGCGCCCAAGTTTCCGCATCCGGCGGCTCTTGATCTTTTGATTGATCAATACGCGCGATCCGGAGATGAGCATCTACGTAATGTTTTCGTTACTACGCTTGAAAAGATGGCGCGAGGCGGGGTTTACGATCAGCTCGCTGGTGGATTCCATCGCTACTCGGTGGACGAGCGCTGGGTGGTGCCGCACTTCGAGAAAATGTGCTACGACAATTCGGAACTGCTGAAGAATTATGTGCACGCCCATCAGGCCACCGGCTCAGAGTTCTTCGCCGACGTAGCTCGCGACATCATTCGCTGGATGGACGAATGGCTCTCCGATCGTGAGCAAGGAGGCTTCTACGCTTCTCAGGACGCAGACTATTCGATGGACGATGACGGAGATTATTTCACCTGGACGTTGGAAGAGACCCGCGCCGTTCTCACTGAAGAGGAAGCCAGGGTTGCCAGCCTACACTTTGACATTAAGGAAATCGGCGAGATGCATCACAATCCCGCCAAGAACGTGTTGTACGTACGAGCTCCCGTTGAAGAAATCGCCAAAAGACTGAGCATGCCCTTGGAGCGGGTGGAGACACTGCTGCGCTCGGCTAAGGAGAAGATGTACGCTGCCCGGCTGAAACGGCCCACTCCGTACGTGGACAAGACGGTCTATGTGGGCTGGAATGCAATGTGCGTATCCGCCTACTTGCAGGCAGCCCGGGCACTCAAGTTGGACACTGCTCAGCATTTTGCACTGCGTTCTCTGGACCGATTGCTGGCCGAAGGTTGGTCGGCCGAAAATGGGTTGGTCCATGTCATAGCCTATTCGGACCCTGCCGCGCAGTCCCGACGGGTAGCAGGCTTGCTCGACGATTATGCGTTTACGGCAATCGCTTGCCTGGATGCGTACGAGACCACTTCGGACCTCAGCTATTTCAATTTCGCGCGGCGCATCGCTGATGCGATGGTAGATCGTTTCTTCGATCCGGTATCGGGCGGCTTTTTTGACACCGAGAAACGTGTGGGCGGAGAACAAAAATTCCTTGGCGTGCTAGGAACACGACGCAAGCCATTTCAGGACTCGCCGACTCCTGCCGGCAATTCTGTCGCTGCCATCGTGCTGCAGCGGCTTTATGGCTACACCAACGAGCAAAGCTATCGCGACAAAGCAGAGCAAACTATGGAGGTGCTGGCCGGGTTGGCGGGACAGTATGGAATTTTTGCTGCGACGTACGGCATTGCCGCAATCTATGTTTCGCAGGCGCACATCCAGGTTGTGATCGTTGGGGAGGATGAACTAGCGGATCAACTTTATTCCACTGCGGGAACGATTCCTGCGCTCAACCAAGCGGTGCTGAAGTTCGCTTCGAACAAGGTCGTCCCGCAGTATCTGCCAGCTGCGTTGGCGACGACGATTCCTGCTTTGCCCGGGGTCAAGGAAGGAAAAACAGTTGCGGTAATCTGTTCCGATTTCAGCTGCCGCCCGCCGATCTCCGGCGTCGAGCAGTTGAAGCGCGATCTTCACCTCGCATTATGCCGACCCGATTACCATGCGCCAGTAAAAAAAGGCTGAAGATGTTTTTCACATTCATTCAGCCTAGTGAATTCTAAGGGCCGCAACACGCGGCTCCCGGTTGCGGGCAGGTCACGCTCGTGACCTTGCCCATTTTATTTGCAGGCATGAAACGAGCACAGCGGTCCACCGTCGAATGATGTAGCCATTGGAGCAGAGGCCGCCAAACATGTGCAAGCCAAACCTACCACCAGGATTAACATCCTGATTGCACGTTGCATGGGTTGTTTCTCCTTGCGTGCAGGTTCCCTGGGAGCGGAAACCCCCACGGCCGGGAATTATACCCCCTGTATGCAACTTTTCTGGTGCAGCTACCTCGGAAAACCGGTTTACCAGTTCGGTTAAGTGGATTTGCAAGAGCCCGGGATGGTTAGTTTTTATCCTTGTAATTCAATGGGATAGAGGCATGGACCCATTACGGGAGCTAGTTCCGAAATAGATTTTGCTAGAAGGGTGTGCCGTGTTCTTTTGCTTGATTTTGGTATTTGCAAAAACCGACTTCCAGAATGACGCCGAGTTTTCAGGAATCTATGAATTGACTTTTCCAGAAGGGCGAGGAGAGGAACGCGAAGAAGAAATCTGAGTCAATTCTTCGATTGCGCTAGGATCCGAGGCTGTATCTCCGTTGGTTCGTGAAAAAGCGCGGTCAACCATACTCTCAAACAACGGTATCAAGGAATCGCTCGACACCGGATGCTGTAAGTCGGTAAGGCCCTGCTCCCAGCGATGCGACTTAAGAAGGCTGGCGGAGGCGTCCCGGGCTGGGCTCTTCATCCAGGCATAGACCAGCCAAATCACGATGGCGCCGTTGTATGCCAACATATTAACCAGGCTTATCGTCGTTTCGGACACGTGATTACTGGAATACAAGGCCAGCAGAGCCAATTCCACTCCAGCAAAGCTGCCGAAGCCGAGAGCAATGCCAAAGCTGTGTTGTCGCCAAGTCACTCCCAGATAATTGGAAAAGACAAGCAGAAACAAAATTAAGCCGCACTGAATTACTCGCAAGCACCGCTGCACCGTAACCAGCGCCTGTATTACTGAACCCTGCTCGGCTGCGGGACTCGCAGCCGCCACAACCCCGGCGACCAACAACATGACCAAAGCGGCCCACTTAAACAATACGGACCCGAGGTCTTTAAGGGTGTGGTAGGGCCGGAAAATGTCCAGAAAAATTTCGTGAATAACCTTGAAGCCAACCGCCAGGCTGATCGCGGTGCAAGTCCAATACATGCAGACGTAATAGTGCGCATAGCCCAACTGGAACATAGGAAACAAAACCGCAAAGATCAAAATCTGCGAAACAATGTAGGCAAAAAACACAGGAAAAATCTTATGCAGCTTGCGATAAAACATGACCGCCGCAACTGACAGTTGCAGTAGTGGGTGAGCGATCCATAAAGCCAGCTGGATTTTGGGGTTCATCGGGCTGCTCTACTGTCACCTTCTAATGGCAAGGCAGACAGACTACACCGGGCACTCTCCTCCTATGTAAACCTTACCAGTTCCCGTCCTACGGTCAATGACCGGAAGTAACTATAGGTAATGGTTACCAGGCAAACCCAAGCCCATTGTCCGCGCGGGTCAGCAAAGGTAGGTTGGAGAGAGGGCACACACGCCAGGTTGGAGGGTCACCGTGATTTACACGTCTGGCGAGGCCTGGATGTAGGCACGCATCATTCGGACTTCGTGGTCTTTTTCATTGAGATCGTGCAACATGAGATCACGCAGCGAAACCAGTCCGCGTAGTTGTTTGCCATCGCAGATGGGTAGATGGCGAAAGCCGTGGCGCCGCATCAGGAGCATGCAATTCTCCGGAGTCTCCTCCGGACTTACGACGAGCGGGTCGCTGGTCATGACTTCGCCTACCTGGGTACTGTCGGCTTGACGTCCCTCCACCACTACTCGTTTCATGAGATCGCGCTCAGAAAAAATTCCTACTAACACGCCGTCGCGAAGTACAGGCACCGCCCCAATATTGCGCGCGACCATTGCTTTTGCCACATCCAGCACTGTCTGACCCGCATCCGCGCGATAGGTTTCTTGATCCAAGCGCAAGTTTCGAGCCAACGTGCAAACTGTATACAAGCGCGAGTATAGGACGAAAACGGACAGGGGAGAAGAGTAATTGCCGCCCACCGGATTGATCCGGGCGAAGGACAGAACCGGATCGCCAAATCACTCGTTATCATCGAGATAGAAAAGGTCGAAGATACGGTGTCCCCGATCGAGCAGCAGCACGCGACCGCTATAAACGACTCGCTCAAGGTTGCTCGGCAGCCTCGCAAGTTTTTCTTCGCACGCTAACGGAAGAGGATAGACCTTATCTTGGAGTTCGGCGGGCAACGTCTCGCCTCTGCGAACCTGCCGATCCGAACCCGGCGGCAGTTCAGGACGTTCCGTGACCCCAGCTGGAAATGCCGCGCTGTTCTCATTCACGCAATCTCGGATCACTCTGCGATCGCGCAGAGTGAATAACGGAGTGGAATCCTCAGGCTGCCGTGTCGAGCCCGTTTGATTGGAGTTCCGGCTTGGAGCTTGCGTCGAGTCCTGATCGGGTTGAGACGGCGTTTGCTCCGCAGAGCTTTCTGTAATTGTTGCAGCAGATCCAGTCGTACTGGTGAATGTGAGCACAGTCTCTGGTTTAACGATTGCGGCACGTTTGCCTGTGGCTGCGGCCGCGCCAGCCCCGGCTGCGCCGCCAGCACCCGCGCCAATGGCGGCTCCCTTCCCACCTCCAGCAATTGCGCCAATAACGGCTCCCAGAGCGGCGCCTCCGCCAATCTTCCCCACGTTGCTTTTGGCATGAGATTCGCCTTTGATCACCAGCGGCTGTACTGCGACAGAGAAGGCAACCCTACCCGAACTCACGGTGGTCAGGACCAGGTCCAATTCTCCCGGTTCGGTGAGCCGGCCGGAACGATGCACGTCGCTGACGCGACCGCTTACATCAGCTCCCCTGGGATAGAGCTCCTTTCCATTGGCTTGGATTGGTTCATCGAGGGTTCCGTGGAAGATGTCTCCTGCCTCGCTCTCTTCACTGCTCAGCTGGTCAATGATGCGGACCTTGATCGAGGTTCCGGGAGGGATATCCCTGACCTCGTCTCCCAAACCAGGCTGAGCTAAGGCGATCGTAAATAGACCGGCCATCATCAACGAACGATAGTTGCGGAACATCATGGACCTCACTCATCGGAATTTCTCAGCTAGCAAAGTTGCTTCTGTTGATCGGATGCAAACGCCTATTCTCCTAGCTGCATCCGGTCGCCTCAAAACCTCACTGCCTGTTCCCAAGGAAAACAAAATAGGAACAGGCCCACAGAGCTGTAGGAATCGTGCCTCGTGCACGCGCTGTCAGAATTATGTTGTAGTCATCAGCAACCTCAATTTCATCGATCACCGAGGGCAGGGATTGTGATTGCACCACGGCAAGGTACTCCAGAAATTGATATATATCAGCGCCTCTGTATCCCTGTGTCACGAAGGAGATATCGGTATTTTCTCCGGTGAAGTGCCAGCCCAACGATGCAGCCAGCGCTACCGCACCTTCGTAGGCTTCTGCTGAAATCGCCTCCACCTGGGGATTGTCGAAAACGATCCGCAGCTTGCGCTCGTCTTCCCGGCTGAATTCGCGTACCTTGAGCGACCCCGATTTAGCGGAAGCCTTCCAGTCCACATGGCGCGCTGAATCTTCCGGCATGTATTCCCGAATGCGGTATAGATCGTTGCCACGCCCTCGCATGAAGGACGCAAACTCTCCGGTGATGAGGGGAAGCACTTCAAAGAATTCGTCCGTGGGTTCCACCGAAGGATAGACAATTACTTCGCGGGCCAGTGGCACCCGGCGCGTCTTAGTAAGGAAAGCAAAAGGAAAACGCGTGGCCAGGCCAAATCTTTCCTGCTGATAGCGCCCACGGCGCTCAAACTTGAGTTCGAGCTCTGAGATAAGCGATGCCCGAGCAGGGAGATAAGGAAAGTAAGCCGAGCCATTGAAGATGTTCGGCGGCGCCGGTTTTTCGTTTAAACGACGCAATTGACGGTCGGGAAGTCGGATCCACTGCTTTTCTGGCGGACGGCCTCGGGGAACCGCAAAGGTAGACGGCAGCCAACGCCAGTGCCGGCTGGGCTTGGCCTTTTCGAGCGAAACCACATTTGCAGAAAAAGACGGCAACCACTTTCGAGAATTGCGCAAAAGAATTCTCGCTGACATCGAACGGCCCGCGAAAACATGTTCGGGTAACCGGATATCCAGCTCGAGATTGCGCAAGACCAGGGCCGAGGCAAACCCGGACACAACAATTGCGGCCAGCATGACGGCCACAACGATGTACAAAAGGTTGTTGCCGGTGTTCAAAGCCGCAATCCCGATCAGCAACACAGTGACAAGGTAAATGATTCCCACGCGGGTCACGTCGTAATCGAATGCTTCTCGAATACGAACTGCACCAATCCGCCGAGCCAGGTAAGGCACGGTGGTCAAGCCAACGATCGTTGCCAACAGCAATGCCGCCGAAGCAAGAATAAGCGTCGCCCACAGGTTCCCAGACTCGCGCGCCACGCTGGAGAAAATGGCGGCTGCGAAAGCCAGAATCAGTCCGGCGATTGCAAGCAGGAACCGTACCCAGATTTCCGGAACTCCTTGATGGAAAAAGCGAGCAAGTCGCTGGCTTTTCGAAAGAAACATTGAGTCCTGAAGAGTCATGGGATGGGACATCGGCCGAATTCGCTTACTGCGAGGTTAGCACCGCTATGGCAGGGCATCAATCGCGCTCGCGTTGGCGGGAAAGGTGCCGCAACCACCTGCCAGCTCTGGCCGTGGCTTCCTCCGCGGTACCGCTTATCTTCGGAAAATGTTGACGAAGCTTGGCGAGAAGATGGTGAGCCCAGACATATTCCGAAGAAAGGATGATCAAGCCCATAAGCAGAAACAATACACCCTGCAGGATCGGCAGGAACAAACCGACAATGCCCAGCAGGATGAAGCCCCATCCCACAATCAGGACCAGGACGCGTTTGATTCGAGCATTCATGCCCTATCGGCGTTAATCCGGTTGGCCTCCAGTACCCTTTCGCCGTTGTCGCCACCAGAAGAACACCGCGAGCAGAACTGCCGCCAACAACACTGCGAGGTTGAAACCCTTCATGATGCGGGCGAGTTCGTCCCAGTGCCGTCCGAAAAAATATCCGACACTGGAAATAACAGTCACCCAGACCGCTGCGCCCAGGAAATTGAAAACCACAAACTTGCGCCAGGGCATATGGAGCACACTGGCCAACGGTCCAGCGATGATGCGCATTCCGGCAATGAAGCGCGCGATAAAAATCGCGAAGGAGCCATAGCGGTGAATTAAGCTTTCCCCGCGCGCAATGGTGCGGTAAACGCGTGGAACCTTTCGGTAGCGTTCCAAGAGCGGTTTGCCACCGTAATGCCCGAGCAGGAAGCCGAGGTTGTCCCCGATGGTCGCAGCACAGACTCCGACCAGGATGATGTAAGGCAAACGGAGACGATGCTCAGAATAGGCCAAAAAACTTGCTAACAGCAGCATGGTCTCGCCGGGCACCGGAACTCCGGTGTTTTCCAGCAATAGCGCGGCCGCGACTGCCCAATAGCCGTAATGGGCGAGATATTCACGAAGCAGTTCAAAAAGATGCTGTCCCATATGCGATTTGTAAGATTCTTTTTCGGACGTCGATGGCTAAATCTTTGTCGTCGGTCGCCACAAACGCTTAAGAGGATTGCTCGAGAAATTCCGCCACCACTCGATTGAATTCTTCCGGCACTTCTTCATAGGGCAAGTGCCCTACCCCTTTTAACATCACCACACGACAATTTTGGAAGTGCTTCAGTAATTCGTGGGCGGACTCAGGCGTCACCGCTCTGTCCACACTACCCCAAACCATCAGTGTCGGAATGTGATTGATGCGCGGCAGCATGCTCTCGAGTTGCTGCAAATCCCGGTTCCAGGATCGCAGCATGGCGAGTGTGTTTATGAATGCACCGGGGAGGGCAAATGGTGCGGAGTAGCCCTCGAGTGTCCCCGGACGGATGCGCCGCGCGTCGCCGAAGAGACGACGCAAGATGAAATGGTGCGTCATCGTCAGGCGAGGAGCGAGACGAAGAAAGAGCGGCGTGATTGGCCGACTACTCAGGAAATTAGCGCGCCGTTTTCCGTGCGCCGACCAGGGATTGACTGGATTTACAAGAATCAGACGACGCACTCGCCGAGGCGCAATCGCAGCCGCCATTATTGCTACAGCGCCGCCTTGAGATGTTCCCAGCAAATCGCAGGATTCCAGTCCCACGACATCGAGAAATCGCAACAAACGTTCGGCGCTTGCCTTCAGGCAACAATCGAGATCGGCCGGTCGCTCGGAGAATCCTGCTCCCGGCATGTCAACGGCATGGACTGTAGCTTGCTGTGCCAGCACGGGCATAGCAAATCGCCAGGAGAAGGAATATCCCAGCAACCCATGCAGCAGTAGCAGGGGCGGCCCGGAACCGCTGCGCAGATATCGCACGCGGATTCCGTCCAGACTGACCCACTGTTCTTCGACTGAGTGGATTGCTTCCAGATTAGTTTCCGGGCCCAATGTGCCTTTCACTGCGGTCTATTGTGGCGCTGCTGTTTCGGTCTTCGATGTTGCCGGATTCTCACTTGATTTCCGCCGCTTCTTGCCCAGTAACTTCTTCAGGACTCGCATACCTTTGTCCACATGCTTCTCCTGGAGCAAGAATGGAGGCAGAAATCGCAACACGGAATCCTGAGTACTGTTGAATAAAACTCCCTCGGCGAGCGCCTGTTCCACGAGCGGGCGGGCCGGGACATCCAACTGGAGGCCTTGAATCAAACCCCGGCCTCGAACTTCCTGGGCGACGGCGTATCGGTTAACTATCAGCTTCAACTGTTCCTTTAGGTAGTTTCCGACACGCACAACATTCTCCAGGAGCTTTTCCTCTTCCAAGATGGCGAGATATTCCAAAGCTACGCGGCAGGCCAGCGGCCCGCCTCCGAAGGTTGTCCCGTGCTGGCCTGGAGAAATGGCAGACGCAAACTCCTCCCTTGCCAGAAATGCTCCCAGGGGAAGACCGGCGGCGATTGGTTTCGCGATAGCCACGATGTCAGGCATGACACCGAAGGTCTGGAAGGCAAAAATGTTTCCGGTGCGGCCGAGTCCGCACTGAATCTCATCAAAAATCAGCGCAGCCCGATGACGGTCGGCGGCGGCTCGGCATTCCTGCAAGAAATCCACCGAGCATTCGTATACACCGCCTTCTCCGAAAATAGGCTCCAGCACGATGGCGCAGGTATTTTCATCCACTGCCGCACGTAGCGCTTCAATATTGTTTTGTGGAACAAATTTCACATCGTCCAGCAGCGGTTCGAACCCCTTGCGGTATTTCTCCTGGCCGGTCAGAGACATAGCGCCAAAAGTTCGTCCGTGATAGGAACCTTGCAGGGCCACTAATCGGCTTTTGCTCTCGCCACCTGTCCGATGTCCCGCCAGCCGGGCCAGCTTGATGGATCCTTCAATCGCTTCCGTACCGCTGTTAGAGAAGAATGCTCGCGGCAGACCGGAAAGCCCGCAAAGCTTCTCCGCCAGCTGGCCCTGATATTCGTTGTAATAGAGATTTGAGAGATGGATAGCTCGGGCAGCCTGCTCGCGAATGATCTTCACGATTCGGGGATGGGCATGTCCCAACGCATTAACTCCTAAGCCGGCAACAAAATCCAGATAGCGTCGGCCTTCGAGATCATAGAGAAAGATACCTTTGCCGCGCGCCAGCACGACAGGGTAACGGTTATAGGTCTGCAGCAGAAAGCTGCGTTCGCGCTCGAGAATCCCGCTGCTATCGTTCATGAGGAATGATTCTAACTGTAAATCCCCGGATACGGCTGCGCCACTAGAATTGGCTCGCCGTTGCTGACAACATCCCTCAACCGCTCACGTCGGAGAATGGCCCATCATTTTCGTTGCTCCGACGGATTGATCGGAGAGATACTTATGCGAGAACCGCCGTGATGGCACCCGCGATGACAAGCGACATGCGGAAAACCGGAATCGACGTCGTCGGCGACGTACCTTGGGGTGCACATTTTTGTCTCTTCTACGAGACGCCAGCGGATCTCCTCGAAACATTGGTTTCCTACTGCAAAGCTGGATTACAAAGCCATGAGTTCTGTCTATGGGTAGTGGCCGAGCCCCTGACGGAGGAAGATGCCAGACGCGCATTGAAACGAGTTATGCCTGACTTTTATCAATACGTGGTTGACCAGAGCATAGAGATTGTCCCGGCTCGCGACTGGTATCTCCAAGATGGCGCGTTTGATCTCGAGAGAGTGATTGACGGTTGGAACGAGAAACTCGCGCGCGCATCCGCCAAAGGTTACGCTGGCGTGAGAGTGACGGGAGATACTGCCTGGCTCGAAAAGAAGGACTGGAAGGAC
Source organism: Acidobacteriales bacterium 13_1_40CM_3_55_5 (assembly GCA_001918935.1). GTDB lineage: Bacteria > Acidobacteriota > Terriglobia > Terriglobales > Acidobacteriaceae > 40CM-3-55-5. Next base: position 24,575 of record MNGW01000131.1, read on the forward strand.
TTCTGTGAATACGAAGACTCACTCAACCAGGCTGTCGTCAATCAGCGCCTGTCGGTTCTATGCACGTACCCGCTCGCCAAATGCGGAGCTGCTGAAATCCTGGATGTGGTACGAACCCATCAGTTTGCGGTAACCAAGCGACGTGGGGGTTGGGACGTTATCGAAACCGCCGGGCACAAACAAGCTAAGGCTGAAATCAAGCGCCTGAATGAGGAACTGGAGCAGCGTGTAATAGAACGTACCAGCGAACTGACCTCCGTCAACAGCGAACTGATAAAGGAAGTACTCCAACGTCAGCGCGCCGAGCAGGCGCTGCAGCGGAGTGAGACCTATCTAGCGGAAGCACAGAGAGTGAGCCATGCCGGCAGTTTCGGCTGGAGCGTTTCCAGTGGGCATATCGTCTGGTCAGACGAAACGTTTCGAATTTTTGAATTCGACCCAGCCGTCAAACCTACAGTGGAACTCATAATGCACCGAACCCATCCGGAGGACAGGGCCTTCCTGCAAGAAACCCTCGATCAAGTGGCACGGGATAGGAAGGCTTTTGATTTTGAACATCGGCTGCTGATGCCGGATGGCTCGGTGAAGTCCGTTCGAGTTGTGGGTCATCCCTCAACAAACAATGAATCGGGCAACTTTGAATTCGTGGGGGCGGTGACGGATATCACGGATCGCAAGCGAGCAGAGGAGGCACTACGGCGGAGCGAGGGTTATTTAGCTGAAGCGCAAAGGCTGACCCAGAGTGGAAGTTGGGCTTGGAATGTGCGTACCGGCGCTCGCTTCTGGTCGCAAGAGACCTTTCGCATCTTTGGCTGTGACCCCGAAAGAGTGAAGCCCACATGGTCGGACATCCTCGAACGAGTTCACCCTGAAGATCGACCAGCAGTCGTGCAGAGAGCGGAAATGGAGACCACACAGAGAGTAGATTCTGAGATTGATTTTCGAGTTGTTCTTCCCGACGGAGGAATAAAGCACCTGCACTCTATCGCTCACCCTGTGATGGATGAGGCAGGCGAAATCACTGAGATCGTCGGCACCTTGATGGATGTAACCGAACGCAAGCGGGCGGAGGCGCTGCGTGACGGGGAGAGCCATATTTTGGAAATGATAGCGCGCGATGCTCGGCTGGAGAAAACACTGGAGAATCTGGTGCGCGTTGTGGAAGCCCAATTTGCCGGCTTGCTTTGCTCAGTCCTGCTCCTCGACGAGGACGGGCAGCACGTGCGGCACGGTGCTGCTCCCAGTCTACCCCAGCCCTACACCGACGCCATCGACGGCCTTTGCATCGGACCGAAGGCGGGATCATGCGGCACCGCGATGTATCGAAGAGAACCTGTTGTCGTCGCCGACATTCTCCAGGATCCGCTCTGGGAATCGTATCGAGAAGTGGCCAAGCCCTATGGGTTCCGCGCCTGCTGGTCCACTCCCATACTTGCACATTCGGGCGAGGCACTGGGTTCATTTGCCATGTATTACCGCGAACCGCGCAGTCCGAGTCCAGCTGAGACCCGCGCCCTGGAAATGGCCACCCACCTCGCCGGCATTGCCATTGAACGCAAGCTGGCGCGTGAAGAGCGCGAGAGATTGCGTCAGGCCCGGGCGGATCTGGCGCACGTGACCCGGATGACCACAATGGGAGAGCTAACCGCCTCGCTGGCGCACGAAATCAAGCAGCCGATTTCCGCAGCGGTGACAGACGCCAAGACCTGCTTGCGATGGCTTCGGCGCGATGACCCCGACGTGGCAGAGGCAGGTGAAGCCGCATCCAGGCTCATCAAAGATGTAACGCGCGCGGCCGACATCATTAGCGGGATTAACTTAATGTTCAAGAAAGGCGCTCCACCGCGGGAGTTGGTTGATATCAATGAACTCATTCAAGAAATGATTGTGCTGCTGCGCAGTGAGGCGAGCCGCTATTCGATTTCGATCCACTGCGACCTTGCCAACGATCTTCCCCAAATCATGGGCGACCGTGTGCAATTGCAACAGGTTTTTATGAATCTCATGCTCAATGGCATCGAAGCCATGAAGGACATGGGTCCTGGAGGTGAACTTACGATCACGTCGCAATACGACAATCGTCAACTCGTGATCTCGGTCGGCGATACCGGCATTGGACTACAGCCGGAACAGACCGGGCAAATCTTCGATGCATTCTTTACCACCAAACCTCAAGGTACCGGCATGGGACTCCCCATCAGCCGCTCCATCATCGAATCGCACGGCGGCCGCTTGTGGGCCAGCCCCAACCCCGGACGGGGCGCAACGTTTCAGTTCACCTTACCCAGCGAAGGCGCGTTGCATCAGGTGGCCTAGCCAGTTACTCTCGCGTTGAATGCGAGACAAGTCTGTTTCGGCAGGCTGATCACCGCTCCGAGGGCTGCGATCACGTCTGTGACTGTGACGATGAACGTCAAAATCCCCGCCCAAGCAGAGCTTGGCCGGGGCACCTCTGTCGTGCCTCATGATCTTGCATTGGCTCGCCACGTGGAGAGCGACAGAGGACTTCAGGTAGCTATCCCCTGTCATTGCAACCACCCACATCCTGTGTTAGCTTCAGCAAACAGCAGAGGTTAGCTTGCAAGCAACAGTGCCTGCCGGGCTGGATCGCAAAGAAGCGGAAATTTACCTGCGGCTCGATCCAAAACGGCTCCCAAAACACATCGCCATCATCATGGACGGTAACGGACGGTGGGCACGTCGCCGTCATCTGCCTCGCGTGGCAGGGCACCGTGCTGGTGTGGCATCCGTGCGCTCAACGGTCGAGACCGCTGCGCGGGTGGGAATCTCGGCGCTAACGCTGTATGCGTTCTCCGAAGAAAACTGGAAGAAGCGTCCCAAGAGCGAAGTGGATTTTCTCATGGGACTGCTGTGCCGCTATCTGCAGCAGGAAGTCCCGACGCTGAACAAGAACCGTATCCGGCTGGAATACATTGGACGGCAGCAGGAACTTCCGCCGACAGTTCGCTCCAAAATGGAGTGGGCGCGCCAAGCCACTGCGCACAACACCGGAATGGTGCTAACCCTGGCTCTCAACTACAGTGCCCGTAGCGAACTGGTAGATGCATTTCGCTCCATCGTGGATGGGGCGGCGCGCAACGGCGGGCTTGATCATCTGGAGATCGATGAGGATTCGGTGTCACGTCATCTCTACACCCGGCATTTGCCGGATCCCGATCTGGTCGTCCGCACCAGCGGTGAAATGCGGTTGAGCAATTTTCTTCTCTGGCAGCTGGCTTATGCCGAGATCTATGTCACTCCTACACTGTGGCCGGAATTCCGTGGCGCTCACCTGCTGGAAGGCATCGCGGAATATCAGAAGCGCGAACGACGCTACGGTGGCTTGGCCGATGGCCACTCTGACCATCACTCCCCGAAGTCGGTCCGGAGCTGAGGCGGCTTGCAGCTACTCAAACGAATCGCCACCGCAGGGGTTCTGATTCCCCTTGTTCTGGTCCTCATCCTGCGCGCGCCCATCCCGGTTTTGGCGTTCGTCGCGGCATTCGTAGCTCTGCTCACAGTAACGGAGCTTCTCAAGTTGGCGGAGGCTTATGGCATCCGGCCTTTCTATCGTCCGACGTATGTTTTTGTCGCGCTGTACTTCGTGTTGCTGGCGATTCATCCGCGGGACGACAAGCCTCTATTGTCGACTGCGATCTTTATCTACAGTACGGGGTTCGCTGCTGCCATCGCAGCATTCGTGTTTCTCGTAATTGGAATGCGAAACATTGATCTTCGAAGATCGTTTCCCGCAGCGGCCGTTTCTGTATTTGCCTTTTGCTACGTCGCACTCCCGTTAGGATTCCTTGTGCAAGTTCGCGAGCAGTGGTCGGGAGCGTTCCTTCTGCTTTACTTGCTCTTAGTGGTCTGGGCAGGAGACATTTTTGCTTATTTCGTAGGCCGTTCGCTCGGACGTCATTTCATGTCACCGCGGATTAGTCCGAAGAAGACCTGGGAAGGGGCGCTGGCGTCGATGTTGGCGAGTCTGGTGGTGGGAATGTTGCTCTACCACTACGCGCTTCCCATCAGCACCGCACTGCTGAATGCGCATCTGGTCGAACAGCGGGACGGTTTCTTTGCATTGCAGAAACCGCCGCTATGGCCGGCTCTGTTGCTTTCCGCAGCCATCAACATCGCCGCGCAGCTTGGAGATCTGGTGGAATCGTTGATCAAGCGCGGCGCCGGCGTGAAAGATTCAGGAGCTCTTCTTCCCGGGCATGGAGGAATGCTTGACCGCATTGATGCCCTGCTCTTTGCCGCTCCAGTGCTGTGGTACTATGCGGCTTGGCGCGTCATGCAATAGCCTCGAGTTCCCCTGGCCGCGCAGGACTACACTCCATTCATGAGAAGTATTTCTATCCTGGGCTCAACCGGCTCGATCGGCCGCAGCACTCTTAATGTAGTTGAGTCCTATCCCGGGCGTTTTCAAATTGTTGCTTTGGCCGCCGGTCGGAACTTGGAAACTGCACTGCAACAGGTGCAGCGCTGGAAACCGCGGCTGGTCTCCGTGGCCGCCGAAAAAGATGCGGAAACTCTTCGGAAGAGTCTAAAAGCATCCGGAGTCTCCGGCGTGGAAGTGGCATACGGCTCCACAGGAACGGTTCGCGTTGCCACGCATCCCGATGCCGACTTTGTAGTCAGCGCCATCGTGGGCGTAGCAGGACTGGAAGCTACTTACGAAGCCGTACGCGCGGGCAAAACCGTTGGCCTGGCAAATAAAGAATGCATGGTTGCCGCTGGAGAGCTGATCACCGCCGAAGCCCGGCGGCAGGGTAAACCCCTTTTGCCCATCGATAGCGAACACAATGCGGTCCATCAATGCTTACGTGGCGGAAGAATAGAGGAAGTAGAGCGCATTTGGCTAACCGCCTCGGGTGGCCCCTTTCGAAACACGCCTAAATCAGAGTTTTCCTCAATCAGCGTAGAGCAGGCTTTGGCGCATCCAACATGGAAGATGGGTCGCCGGATCACGATCGATTCCGCGACCTTGATGAATAAGGGATTTGAGGTGATCGAGGCCTGTCGTTTGTTCGATCTGAAACCAGAGCAGGTCAAGGTGCTGGTGCATCCGCAGTCGACGATTCACTCCATGGTGGAGTTTGTAGATGGCAGCATACTTGCTCAGTTTTCGGTGACCGATATGCGACTGATGGACTTACGGCACATCGAATTCGCCCCGCCAGATATGGAAAAATTCCCTTGTCTGGCACTTGCCTATGAAGCGGCAGGGGCAGGAGGAGCGAAATCTGTTGCACTTAACGCCGCGGACGAGGTCGCCGTGGCCGCGTTCCTGGATGGCCGCATCCGATTCGATCAGATTACTATCGTTATAGAAAAGGTGCTTAATGAAACGAAAAGTGTGAAATTGGAATCTATAAAGAGAATACTGGAAGCAGATGCTGGGGCGCGTAAGGCCGCGCAAGAGAAAGTTCAGCAATTGAGTAACAGGTCTGCCGGATTGCGTCCGTCACCAGCATTGCGAGGGGACTAATACAACATTTATGTCGGGATTCTTAATAGCCGTCGCTGCCGTAGCCGTGGTTCTGGGATTCATGATCCTGATCCACGAATTTGGACACTACGCCGCCGCCAAGTTGCTGGGCGTGCGCGTGGAGGTCTTCTCCATTGGTTTTGGTAAACGTCTCCTCGGATTTCGGAGAGGCGAGACGGATTACCGCATTGCCGCAATTCCTCTGGGCGGCTACGTCAAGATGAGTGGCGAGAACCCCATGGACGCGCGCACTGGAGATCCAGCGGAGTTCATGTCGCATCCGCGCTGGCATCGTTTCATCATCGCCATCGCCGGTCCAGCCATGAACATCCTGCTTGCCATCGGCTTGCTCACCGTCGTCTACATGGTCCATTTCGAATATCCGGTATACCTGGATCAGCCCGCGGTGGTTGCCTGGGTCGAACCGGACTCGCCTGCGGCCAAAGCGGGATTGCAAATGGGCGATCGCATCGTCCGCATCGACGGGATCCAGAATCCTACCTGGGAACAAGTCGATCCCAAAGTGATGCTCAATCCCGATCAGCCGCTGGAAATCACCTTCCAGCGTGGCAACAAGCAGTTTGAAACCACGATAGTGCCCGAAGCTGCCGGCACTTCGCAGATGGGTTATGTGGGATGGGTTGCCGACCAACCCAATACAGTCACCGATCTTGAGGCGGGCATGCCGGCGGAGAAAGCCGGCGTCAAGGAGGGAGACGTAATCGTCGCCCTCGATGGGAATCCTGTCCCGGCCATTGCGGCAATGATTCAGGCTCTCAAGCAGACCAAAGACAAACCGGTTGAGCTGACTGTGCTTCGCGACGGGAAACCTATGACATTCCGTCTACAGCCGGTTCTGGCCGACGTGCAAGGCGTAAAAGAGAAACGTTATCGCATCGGCATTCAGAGCATTCCCACCAAAGTGGGGAAATTGCCTCTCGCCGCGGCCTTTCAACGGTCGCTCGAGGACAATAAAAAGAGTTCGATGTTGATCCTCGAGTTGCTGCAAAAGCTGGTGCGCGGCAAAGTCTCGCTCCGCACCGTCGAGGGACCGATCGGAATCGGCCGCGCCGCCGGACAGGCCGCCAGCGAAAAGGGCTGGACCCCTCTGATGGGCCTCACGGCTGCGATCAGTTTGAACCTCGGCATCTTTAACCTGTTGCCCATTCCCATCCTCGACGGCGGTGTCATTCTGCTGTTGTTCGTGGAGAGCCTGATGCGCCGCGATATCAGCCTGCACATCAAGGAGCGGATTTATCAGGCGGCGTTCGTCTTCCTGGTATTGTTCGCGGTAATGGTGATTTATAACGATCTGGCCAAGACGCTTCCGGGTATGATGCAAAGATTGCCTTAAATTCTGAACCACAAAGGACACGAAGGTACACAGAGAAATTCCTTGGTGCGCCTTCGTGTCCTTTGTGGTTCACAATTCTTGTAGGAAGCAATACTCCCTCAGCCCTCTCGATGGCCTTATCCGTTGTGTCCGCATGCTAAACTAGAGTTTCCGCATGGCTAACATCCAGCGTAGGAAAACCGTTACGGAGTCGATTGGCGGAGTGCGCGTAGGCTCCGATGCCCCAGTTGTGGTGCAATCGATGACCAACACCGATACCGCCGACATCGCTTCGACCGTCCAACAAGTCGCGGCCCTGGCTCGTGCAGGTTCCGAGCTGGTTCGGGTCACCGTCAATAACGATGCAGCTGCCGCCGCGGTCGCGCCCATTGTCGAGCAGCTTGAGCGTCAGGACGTGCGTGTCCCCATCATCGGCGACTTCCATTACAACGGACACATCCTGCTGAAGAAATATCCCGAGTGCGCCCGCGCGCTGGCCAAGTATCGAATCAATCCCGGAAATGTCGGCATAGGCCGAAAAGACGATTCCAACTTCCGCACCATGATCGAAGTCGCGGTCGAAAATCAGAGACCAGTTCGCATCGGCGTCAACTGGGGATCACTCGATCAAGCGTTGCTCACCCGCATGATGGACGAGAACTCACGCTTGCCCGAGCCCAAAGACGCTCGCGAAGTCACTATGGAAGCGATGGTAGTGAGCGCGCTGACTTCGGCGAAGCTCGCGGAACAATACGGCTTGCTTCCTCAGCAGATTATTTTGAGCGCGAAGGTCAGCGGCGTACAGGATTTGATTGACGTCTACCGCTCACTGGCGATGCGCTGCGATTATCCGCTGCACCTGGGATTGACCGAAGCTGGCATGGGAGCAAAAGGTATTGTCGCTTCCAGTGCCGCTCTGGGCGTGCTGTTGCAGGAAGGTATCGGTGACACCATTCGCGTCTCGCTGACTCCCGCGCCCGGTGGCGATCGCAGCGAGGAAGTGCGCGTCGCTCAACAGATTTTGCAATCGCTAGGAATTCGGAGCTTCACTCCGCAAGTCACCGCTTGTCCAGGATGCGGCCGCACCACCAGCACTTTCTTCCAGGAGATGGCTGAGCAGATTCAATCTTATCTGCGCGAACAGATGCCTTTGTGGAAGGGACGATACACCGGAGTCGAAGAGATGAAGGTTGCCGTGATGGGCTGTGTGGTCAATGGCCCCGGCGAATCGAAACACGCGAGTCTCGGGATCTCGCTGCCCGGAACTTTCGAAGAACCCAAGGCGCCGGTGTACGTCGATGGACGCCTGTTCACTACGCTAAAGGGCGACAGAATCGTCGCCGAGTTCCTTCAGATTCTGGACGACTACGTAGAATCGCACTACGCGCCCAAAGTCGAAGTCGCCACCAAAGTTTAAAAGCACTGGCTAGTGGCCAGTTTCAACCCGTTACCGGATAGCGACCGTAGCGCCGGCGTCCCACCGACCCAGACTCCTACCGCACAGCTACTTTAAGCAGCGCCAAGGCAGTTATAAGCCACAACGCAAAACCCGCCATGTTCAACCCAATCCGCCACTTCATGCTATCAATGATGTAATTGTATTTCGCATCCATAACCCACTCTCCTGTTGTCTCCTATTGGACGTGACAACTAGCCAAACGTTAGTGAACCAGTGGTCAGTTGTCGGTGGCCAGTTTCGACTCGTCCCGGTTGGCCACTGGCCACTAGCCACTGACACTGTTACGGATGTCGTCGACGGAAAGTTCCCCGGCAGGATCAAATTCTAAGCAAGCAACGACAGATTGGAATTAGAAACATCACCCAGCGGATCGGCAAAATTCTTAAGCTCCGGATAATGCTGCAACAGCGTTTCCGGCGCCTTCACGCGTTGTCCAGTGAGCATGTGTTTCAGTTGCAGCGCATTCACTCCGGCCTTGGCTTCGAAGTGATTGTTGGCGACGACGTAAGTGACTTCCGCTTTGCGGGCGATGCGTTCAATTTTATCTTTCCAGTCAGTCAGTTCGTTTTCGCTGTAGAGATAGTTGTAGCGATCGTCGCGCTTCTCCGATTCGAACCACTGATCATAATTTCGTCCGTGCAGCCGCACGTATCCCACAGCCGACGTAACGTGTTCGGTGGCTTCGAGCGAGCGTCCAATTACGGGTTGGTCGATATTGCAGAAGGCAACATTTCTCTGCGCGAAAGAACGGATGGTCTCGGGATTGTCCCAGCTCGCATGCCGCACTTCGACCACGCAGGGATACTCGATGAACTGTCGCAGCAGCACCTCGAGGTATTCGCGGTTCAGGCTTGTATTCTTGTAAGAAACCGGAAACTGGATGAGCAACGCTGCCAGCTTCCCTTCCGAGGCCAGCGCCTCCAACCCTTCGCGAGCCAGCATTTCGTCTTCATCGCTGGGCTTGATAGTGGCGGCTGAGGTTGGTTCCATCACCGCGAATGGAGAATGTGTAAAAGAACGATGCAGTTTCGCAGTGAACACAAAATCTCGATTCACTGCGAACGCCTTGCGCGCCCACACCTTCGCCAGCTCCGGCTTGATGTGCCCATAAAAAGACGTATTAATCTCCACCAGATCGAAGCACTGCGCCAGATATTCCAGCGGATGTTCCCTTCTACGCTGCATCCCAGGAGGATAAAACACCCCTTCCCAATCCTTATAAGACCACCCAGCAGTACCGATACGGATTTGCGGAGATACTTCCATGAAGGTAATTGCAGGTTAGCACAAGCCGAATTTGTGAGGCGAGACGAGTCGACGTCCGTCGTGCTGGCCAGCGCCTCGGGGAGGGCACGACCTCAGTCGTGTGGGGCGTTTGGTAAGGGCGCGACTTCAGAGGTGGATTGTTTGGGAAGGGCACGACTTCAGTCGTGCCGTTTGGTCCAAAGACCGATCGGCTTTAGCCGCTGGGGTTAAGCTTGTTCGAGCCGTGCACAATGGAATCAATAAAAAACCACCGCGATCCAATACACACCGCCGGGATAGCTAGCCGTCCGCGAATAGCAGGCTCCTACCGCAAACGCCCGAAGGCCACGGTCTGCGACTGTTTTTGCCGCGTTGCCTGGCAGAACCTCAGGTTGCATGATGGTGTAGCGCAAAAAATACTGTCCTGGATTTGACGACACATTGAGAGAATCCGCCTGAGCCATGGAACAAGCGGCCGCGCGGGCGGCTCTGCCATCCAGTCGCTGCAATGGGGCGCCATTGGATCTCTCTCGCATGCGCATTACGCTCTCTGCCGCCATGTTCTCGGCTTGCTGCGAGGTGTTGATTTGCGAGCCGTGTCCGAAATCCTGCACTATATAGAGCGAATCGCCGCTGCGAACCACGCCGAAGCCCGCAACGTTGTACGCCGGATTCAACAGGTTTTCCCGATGCGGAGGCGAATGCATCAGGTTGTCATGAACCTCGTCCACAGTTGCGGCGTACGCCACGTTTTCTCCAGCCCGATCAAGATGCAGAGGAGTAGCGGCTGTCAATCGCTGATGAACCGAGGCCTCGCTGGAAAACTGATGTGAAAGCTGCTGCTGTGCAGCCATAGCGGCGGCATGTTCCCGCGCAGCTCGAGTCAGTCCTTCATCCCATTGAAGCGGAGGAACTCCTGCTTCTGCTCGCACGTGATTGGCCAGCGCCAAGAGTTGGTTCTCGGCATCCGCCTCGTTGGCGAATGAAAATTGATATGCGGGCGCAGCGGACTGTACGAATGCAGCGGGTTTCGGCTTTCGAGTTTTGGCTGGAGCGGGACCGCTTGTCAGGAAAATCGCCAGCGCGACAGTGAGGACCCGGATCATAAAAAACGCACCATGTATTAGGTGCTAAACAAAGCCGAAGTTTTGCTTTGCTTCTCACAGGCTAGCCTCTAGAATCGTGAGAAGCACCTTACCATGGGGACATTACTGCTGGGCTCGCTGCTCCTCCTGAACCTAGTCCTTTTGGCACTCGTCGCGGGAATTTTCCGCCGTCTCTCGCGCGCGTCACAAGTTGCTGAAATCACGGACCTTACCCGGGAGTCAGTGGCGCTGCGCGAATCCCTTTCCCAAAGGTTCACTGCCGCCACGGCCGACATGGCTATGCGTCTGGAGAGCACTAAGGGAGACCTGCGCGAAGGCGTGACCGACCGGCTAGCCGAGGGGTTCAAAGAAATCCGCAACTCGGTGGAAGCCCAATTAACCAGCGGGCGCCGTGAGCAGACCCAGGATCTTCGAGCGGCACGGACTGAAATGACCAGCTCGCTGGCGCTCACCACTGCCCAACTCAAAGCCGAAATCGATAATTTCAATCAAAGCACGGCTCAGTCTTTGGAAGCTATCCGCGATCGCGTCGATACCAGGCTGCTTGCCATCACCGATCAGGTACAAGCAAAGCTCGATCAGAACATTAAAGAAGGTTTCGCGCAGTTTGAAAAAGTGCAACAGCATTTGAAAGCTGCGGAAGAACAGTTACGTGAAGTCGGCGCGCTGGGACACTCCATCAACGATTTAAACAATCTTCTCAAGCTGCCTCACTTGCGAGGAACGTTTGGCGAGGCCAGCCTGGAGCGCCTGTTGTCCGACTTTCTGCCCGCGCATATGTTCGAAATACAATCTTCTCCTGGTGACGGCGGCGGGCGCGCCGACGCCATGATTCAATTCCCGGACCGTCGTCTTCCCATTGACGCCAAGTTTCCCCGCGAGCAGGTGCTCGCACTGTTTGAAAGCAATGTGGAAGCTGAGATTGAAGCTGCCCGTCATGAATTTGTGCGCGTGATGAAAACTGAAGCCAAACGCATCAAGGCATATATCCA
>MNGW01000032.1 GCA_001918935.1 Acidobacteriales bacterium 13_1_40CM_3_55_5
GGAATCATAATGAAGATCCTGGTTTGCATGAAGCAGGTTCCGCAGAAAGATGCTCCTCTGAAGCTGAACGAGGCCGGCACTTGGATTCGTGAAGACGTTTCTTACGAAGTGAACGAGCCGGATGCTTACGCGCTCGAAGAAGCTCTCCGTCAAAAGGAGAAACACAGCGGAGAAGTAGTCGTCATCACTGCCGGTCCCACCCGAGCGCAACAGGTTTTGCGGGAGGCTCTGGCCAAAGGTGCGGACCGCGCCATTCATCTCGAGGACAATGCCTTTGTCGGTTTCGACGCCTACAACACCGCCCGTGCTTTTGCCGCTGCTATCAAGGATGAGGAATTCGATTTAATTTTCACCGGTCTTCAATCCGATGATTACGGGTACGCCCAGACCGGCGTCATCTTAGCGGAACTGCTGGGCTGGCCGCATGCCACCATCATCATGCAAATCGAAAAGAGCGATAGCGGGATTCGAGTAAAACGCGAACTGGAAGCCGGCTACTTCCAATTCGTGGACATGCCGCTGCCCGCAGTGTTGACCATTCAATCCGGAATCAACAAGCTGCGTTACGCTACTTTAATCGGCATCAAGCAAGCCAAAAACAAGCCGCTGCGCAAGGTCACGCTGGCAGAAGTGCAGTCCGCGGTTGGCGACAATCTTCAGAAGATTGAGCGGCTCTACATTCCGCAGAAAACGAAGAATACTGAATTTCTGGAAGGTCCACCCGCGGAAGTCGCCAAAAAACTGGTAGAAAAGCTGCGCAACGAAATCAGAGTTCTGTAAGCGAAAACGAATTCATGCCTGACAATATTCTGGTCCTAGCCGAACAACGCGAAGGCAAACTGAACCGTGTTTCATGGGAGACGCTCACCGCGGGGCAGTCGCTGGCGGCGGAAGCCGGTTGGATGCTCGAAGCTGCGGTCGTGGGAAGTGGCGTCACCAACCTGGCCAGTGAAATCGCGGGCAAGAAGGTGGCCAAAGTTTTTGCCATCGAATCGCCCAAGCTTGAGCCGTACACGCCCGATGCATTCGTCACCGCGCTCAAACAATTTTTGTCTTCGCATCCGGCGAAACTGGTGCTTATGCCTCATACGTATCAGGTGCGAGATTTCGTTCCTAAGCTTGCTACCACAATGGGACGTACGGCGATCACCGACTGCGTCGGGTACAGCAAAAATGGCGACAAGCTGCTATTCACGCGCCAGATGTTTCAAGGCAAGCTGGCTGCCGACGTGAGCTTCGCCTGTGACGCTCCCTGGTTCGTTACTTTCCAGAACGGCGCTTTCCGCGGAGATAAAGTCGAAGCGGGCTCCTCGACCGCGCCTGTCGAAACTGTCACCGTGGATATCCCTGACAGCGTCATTCGAACCAAGCCGCAGGCAGTTTTCAAAGAGGCCAAGCAGGCCGTGGATCTGACGCAGGCAGAGATCATTGTCGCCATAGGCCGCGGCATCAAAGAGCAGAAGAACATTGAGATCGCGAAGCAACTTGCCGAAGCTTTGGGGGGAGAGATTGCCGCTTCGCGTCCGATTTGCGACTCGGGATGGCTTCCCATGGATCGGCAGATCGGATCGTCGGGGCAGACAGTCGCTCCGAAACTGTATCTCGCACTGGGGATCAGCGGCGCTATCCAGCACATTGTAGGAATGAAAGGTGCGCGAGCCATTGTCGCGATCAACAAAGATTCGGAAGCGCCCATTTTCGAAATCGCTGATTACGCAGTGGTGGGCAATCTGTTCGATATCGTTCCGCCGTTGATTGAAGAGATCAAGAAAGCGAAGGCAGGGTGCTGAACCTCGGTTGAGTATGAGTGAAATATCTTAATTTCCGGCTAAAATACTCTTATGAGCTTGACTCTCAGTGCGGTCTACGAAGAAGTCCCAGAGTCTGAAGGCGGCGGTTACGTTGCGTACACGGAGGAATTGCCGGGGGCAATTTCAGAAGGCGAAACGCTGGAAGAGGCACGTGAAAACCTCCGCGACGCCATCGAACTTTTGCTTCAGGCAAATCGTGAGCTAGCCAGCAAGTCTCATCGCGGGAAGAAAGTTGCCCGCGAAAAGATTACCGTTCCCGTCTCGTGATTTGTGAAGCGCGTTGATTTGATTCGCCACCTGGAATCGCATGGCTGCATGCTACTTCACGAAGGTGCTAACCACAGCGTTTACTATAATCCTGCCGCGCAACGCACCAGCACCGTACCGAGACATCGTGAAGTTAAGAATCCTACGGCAATTCGGATTTGCAAACAGCTTTCAGTCCCCGACCCGCTTCGCTGAGTGCGAACCTCGATGCTGATCTTTCGCAAACCTCTGACCAATGTCGAACATCCTCGTATGGAGGCCGACGTCGTTATCGTCGGCGGCGGGCCGGCCGGCATGGCTTGTGCGTTGCGTCTTTCGCAACTCATCGACCAGCACAATGCTCAGCATCCCGATTCACAACTCAGCAAAGAAAATATTCACGTTCTGGAAAAGGCTCGCGAAATTGGCCAGCACTGCCTTTCCGGCGCTTTGCTCGATCCTCGCTCCATGCGCGAGTTGTTGCCAGGTTTTGAGAAGGAAGCCCCGCTCGACGCTGCCGTCAGCAAGGAGTCTGTTTATTTCCTCACCAAGAAAGGAAGATTCAAATTTCCTATCACGCCGCCGCCATTGCGCGATCACGGCAATTACGTGATCTCGCTCAACCGTTTTGTGAAATGGATGGGCAGCAAGTTGGAAGAAGCCGGGATCACTGTGTTCACTGGATTCGCCGGCTCCGAGTTGCTCTACGACGGCGAACGGGTGAGCGGTGTTCGTACCGACGACAAAGGTGTCGACCGGCAAAACCAGCCTAAGTCGAATTTCGAGCCGGGCTACGATCTGCACGCTAAAGTTGTCATTCTGGCGGAAGGTCCGCGAGGCTCGTTAACCAAGCAGTTGATCGCGCGCTTCAATCTCGACCGCGATCGCAATCCGCAAACTTACGGGCAGGGAATAAAGGAATTATGGGAAATTCCTTCCGGCCGCATCGCTCCTGGCGAAGTGATATACACCATGGGATGGCCGCTGACTTCAAAAGAATATGGTGGCGCGTGGATCTACGGGGGCAAAGACAATATCGTCTCTCTGGGCTTTGTCACGGGACTCGATTATCCGGATCCGCGTCTTGATCCCCACCGCGTGCTTCAGGTTTTCAAACAGCATCCGCTGGTGGCCGGCCTGCTCGCTGGTGGAAAAATGATTCGATATGGCGCGAAGTCGCTGCCGTACGGCGGATGGTGGTCGATCCCGCTGGTCGCTGGCAACGGATGGATGATTCTTGGCGATTCCGCTGGCTTTCTCAATTCACAGCGCCTGAAAGGCATTCACCTTGCCATCAAGAGCGGCATGCTCGCGGCCGAGACAGCGTTCGAGGCTTTGACGAAAGGCGATTCTTCGGCTGCTACTCTCGGTGAATATCAGCAGAAAGTCGAAAATAGTTGGATCAAAGATGAGCTCTGGAAAGTCCGCAACTTTCATCAGGGATTCGAACACGGGTTTTGGATGGGGATGCTCAATGCCGGACTACAACAGATCACCGGAGGACGCGGCCTGCGCAATCGCGCTCGATCCACTCCTGGCTATATGCACATGAAGAGGTTGGCTGAGTTGCCCGCTGACGGTGGCGCGGAAGCTCATCTGATCGGTCCATTTAAGGGCGATGGCAAACTTACATTCGACAAACTTACCGACCTCTATCACTCCGGCACCAGGCATGAAGAGGACCAGCCCGCGCACCTGGTGATTCGCGATACCGATGTGTGCAACAGCCGCTGCATCAAAGAATTCGGCAGTCCGTGCCAGCATTTCTGTCCGGCGAACGTTTACGAGATGCTGGATGACTCTACTGCTCCACACGGCAAGAGCATCGGCTTGAATCCATCAAATTGTGTGCACTGCAAGGCTTGCGACATTCACGATCCATATCAAATCATCACTTGGGTTCCGCCGGAGGGCGGGGGCGGCCCGAATTACGACGGGATGTGAGTGTCGATAGCTGGAGAAGGAAACGATGTCTCTCAAGGTCAAGGGCACGCGACTGATGGTCGCACTATTCCTCTGTGTTTCTGTTTTAGGCCAAGCGCCTCCTGGATCTCGTGCCGCTCAGCGCCTGGAGGAATACCGGCAATCGAAAGCCGCGGCGTTGCGAGATGATTTCGGCGAGCTTGTTCGCTATCGCGCAGCCAATGCCAGTCTTAAGCCTGCCGCCCCAGATGAAAAGCGGGTCGTGTTCTTCGGAGATTCCATCACCGATATGTGGAATCTGGCAGAGTATTTTCTCGGCAAGTCATACATCAATCGCGGCATCGGCGGACAGACTACGCCCCAAATGCTGCTCCGCTTCCGGCAAGACGTGATCGCTCTCGGGCCCAAAGTTGTCGTGATTTTGGCGGGAACGAATGACGTCGCCGGCAATACCGGACCGATGTCGCTCGAAGATATTGAGGCTAACTACGCTTCCATGGAGCAGTTGGCGAAAGCCAATAGCATCCATGTTGTCTTTGCGTCCATCCTTCCAGTGCATAATTACACACCGGATTCTCAGGATCTGTTTGCACAGCGTTCGCCGCAGAAAATTGTGGAACTGAATCGCTGGTTGAAGAGTTACTGCGCAGATCACGGCAACGTTTATCTGGATTATTTCAGCGCGATGGTAGATGAGAAAGGTCTGCTCAAACGAGATCTTGCCGAGGATGGATTGCATCCCAACAGAGCTGGTTACAGCATAATGGCGCCGCTGGCCGCCGCTGCCATCGAAAAGGCTTATCCCAACAAGCCTTAATTGTCCTGACTGTCCAGCCGCGTCTATAATGTATTTGAGTTTTCGACCGCTGCGGCCTTCGGGCATACCCTGGCTGCGGTGGCGGAGGAAACAGTACGCGGGCGAGTGCCCGCGCCACATGTTTCCCGAGGGTGCCGGCGGAAACGCTTGCGCCTCCCGTGCTTCGTGAGAAGCCTTTGGAAAGGAAACGCTCGCCGGAGTATTTCTCCGCCTGCTTGTCACCTTTTCTCTAACGAAGCATCTAGCAATTAGACGTGGCATATATAGCCATCCAGGCTTGGTGTGAGTGCGGTAATTCCTTCAAAGTGCTGGTTGAACACTGTGCTCCTTTCTGACAAATTCGGTCGTCCGATCACCGATCTCCGAATCTCAATTACGGATCGCTGCAACTACAAGTGCATCTATTGCCGCACGGGGAATGAAGGTGCGCTGTACGGGGATCTGCCGTTTGCTGATTATCTTCGGATGGCGCGGCTATTGGTTGGGTTGGGGATCAGAAAAGTTCGCATTACCGGCGGCGAGCCATTGCTGCGTAAAGGCGTAGTTGATTTTGTAGGTGAGCTAGCCAAGTTGCGCAATTCAGATGGCGAACTGCTCGACATCGCCATCACGACCAACGGGCATCTCCTTGCCGAGATGGCGCAACCACTCAAGGATGCTGGCCTCCGTCGCGTCACGGTCAGCATGGACGCCGTTGATCCTGACCGCTTCGCGCGCATCACTCGCGTGTCCAATGGGTTCGACAATGTGCTTGCGGGAATTCGGGCGTCGCGGCGGGTTGGGCTCTGGCCGGTGAAAGTCAATTGCGTGTTGATGCGCGGGTTTAATGAAGATCAGATCATTCCGTTCGGCATGTTTGCCCGAGAAGAGGGTGTGATCGTGCGCTTCATTGAGTTCATGCCGCTGGAAGAAGATCGGGTCTGGGCGCCGGAGACGGTCGTGACTTTGGATGAGATCCTGCTTCGCATATCGGAATACCGTCCGTTGGTGGAGATTCCGCATGAGCGCAGCGAGACCGCGCGGCGTTATCGCTTCGACGATGGCATCGGCGAGATTGGAATCATCGCGCCGGTTTCGCATCCTTTTTGCGGACACTGTAGCCGTATTCGAATTACTTCCGATGGCAAGATTCGTACTTGCCTTTTTTCCGTTTGGGACCACGACTTGCACGAATTGATGCGCCGCGGTGCTTCGGATGGAGAGTTGATTGAGTTCATCCGTGGCGTAGTGGCGCGGAAGGAAGAGCGTCATCATATCGGCGAGCCGGATTTTGTGCCAGCTTCGCGGACGATGGTGCATATCGGCGGGTAGTGTTTTGAAGGGCACGACTTTTAGTCGTGCCACAAGGTCACTGCCGCAGCTCTGCATCCAACTGTTAGAATGGAAGTGGCTTCAACATCCCCGCCGGTTGGGCATCGCAAGATGCAGTGAATCGGCTGGAGCCACAAGATAGGCTTTCAACATCCCCGTTTCGGTTTAAAGCGATTTGCCTCATGCGGCTTTGGCCGCCGCAAACGCCTACCCGAAACTGAAAGCGGAGACATGACATTGGCTACAGCAGCTCCAATTTGTAGCTTGGAAAATTATCTCGTTCTGCCCGATCACACCATGGACGAACGCATTGGTGCGGCTCGCGAAGCGCTGGGCCGCGACTGCGTGATTCTGGGTCACCACTATCAGCGCGATGAGGTTATTCGCTACGCCGATTTCCGCGGCGACTCTTACCGCCTTTCACAAGAGGCCGCCATGGCGGATGGGAAATACATCGTTTTCTGCGGCGTGCATTTCATGGCGGAGAGTGCCGACATCCTCAGCCGCCCCGGGCAGGTGACCGTTCTTCCCGATCTCAACGCCGGCTGCTCCATGGCCGATATGGCGGAAATCACGCAGGTAGAAAATTGTTGGGAGCAACTAATTGCTGCCGGTCTGACCGATGACACCGGCGAAGGCATTACGCCGATCACGTACATGAATTCCACGGCTGCGATCAAGGCCTTCTGCGGAGAACGTCGTGGCGTGGTCTGCACGTCTTCCAATGCCTCGGGCGCATTTAAATGGGGGTTCGCCAAAACGCCAAAAATTTTGTTTCTCCCCGACCAGCATCTCGGACGCAATACCGGCTATGCCATGGGAATCCCGCTCAGCGATATGGTTGTCTGGGATCCGTTCATGATCAATGGCGGGCTCACGCCAGAGCGCTTGCGCGCGGCAAAAGTGATCCTGTGGAAGGGGCACTGCTCAGTGCACCAGCGCTTTCTCCCTGAGCATGTTGATAACGTCAGGACGAAATATCCTGGAATTCGCGTGATTGTTCATCCTGAGTGCCGCTGGGAAGTGTGCCAGAAGGCAGACGGAGTGGGCACCGAAATCCACCTGGTCAACCGCATGGGCAAGGAATTCGCTGCGGAAGGGAAGAAGGTCATCACGCTGGACGATTCTGGTTGTCTTTGCACGACTATGTTCCGCATCTCGCCGCAGCATCTGTGCTGGGCCCTGGAAAACCTCGCGGAAGGCAACATCGTCAATCAGATTAAAGTGAAGGACGACGTTAAGCACTGGGCGCGCGTGGCGCTCGATCGCATGCTCGAAATTCATTGATCTTGGCGATCTCGTCTGCGAGAAGGAGCACTCAGCACTCAGCATTCAGCCCGGACGGTTGTTGTTGAGATCACCCAAAATCGCCACTGGCTGAGCTGACTGCGGACTGCGGTAGTAACCTCCACTCCTGTTCCCTTCGTCATACCCCGCTTCATCGCCGAATGAATTAGAATAAAGGTATACCTCTTATGGCAGACCGCACATTTACTCTCCAGGAAGCTCAAAATCTTTTGCCTGTGCTGGAATCACTCCTGCGCACCGCTATGGACGGCAAGAAGCTGATCGAAGCCGTGGACAACGAACTCCAGGAACTGGCTCATCGGGTATTGATGAGCGGTGGCTTGTTGGTGAATGTCGTGCAAATGGCGCGGCGGAAGGCAGAACGGGAAAAAGCCATACACCGCGTAAAGGACACGCTGGCTGAGATAAACGCCATTGGCGTGCAAGTCAAAGACATTGAAATTGGACTGCTGGATTTTCCATGCAAGGTGGAAGGCCGCGTCGTCCTGCTCTGCTGGAAGCTCGGCGAGCAGGGCATCACCCACTGGCATACGAGCAGTGAGGGTTTCGCGGGACGGAAGCCGGTTGACGAGCGGATTGCGAAAGCGAAGAAGGCGAATTAGATATCTGGTCTCCAGTGGCAGGTCTCAGGGGCCAGGTCTCAGGAAACCACAATTCTGACTTCCAGAGCTTGAAATCTGAACCCCCGAGACCGAAAGCTAAACCCTGAGACGTGAGACCTGAACCCCCGACCCGTACTCCACTAAGGCTTTCCATTCTTATTCCACTTCGGCTTGAAATCTGAATTCACCAGCCACTGCACAGGTCGCAGCAGCGATTCAATTGCCCAGGTCATATGTTTGAAGTCGATGTGTGCCAGGTCGTCGCTGGGCTGGTGATAATCAGAATGGAGGCCGAAGCTGGAGACGGTTTGGGCCACCACACCTTTTTTTGCCAGGACGTAGTTGTCAGAGCGGGCAAAGAAGTTCTGATCGGAGTGCGGATCGCCGGCAAGGCGCGCGCCATGTGAAGCCAGGACTGGGCCAAGATTCGAACGCTCCCATCCCGATAGCCAGACTGTATTGGGCTTCAGCGCGGGATCGGGCCGTCCAATCATTTCGAATTCGAGGTTGGCTGCAATATCTTTCAGAGGGATCGGCGGGTGTTCGCGGAAATAACTTGAACCCAGTCCGCCAGTCTCTTCGCTGCCGAAGAGCGCGAAGATGACTGTCCGCCGTGGACGCTGTCCTGCACCCAGCGCTCGCGCCAATTCCAGCACAGCCGTGGTTCCGGAGGCATCATCGTCCGCCCCATTGTAAATATTGTCGCCCTTTACAGGCTCGCCGATTCCCAGATGGTCAAGATGAGCGGATAACAGTACCGCCGCGTGTTGCAGCGTGGGATCTGTACCTCGCAAGATCCCAATTGCATTCCATGTATAGGAATTGTCGGAGGTTGTAGTCGGGGCGGCCAGGTGAATTGTCGTTCCTTCTGGAAGGTGTTCGAGCGCGGGGACCGATGACTGACTTACCACCACTAAGTTGTAACCTTCGCCCAAGCCCGCTTCGGCAGTTCCTTTTAACTGGCTGGGCAATTGTGGGAGTTGCCGAGAAGTCTCTTGCCAGCGTTCGCGAATGCTCGGATACTCCGAGACCAGCACAGCCGCAGCTCCAGCCTGAATGGCAGCGATCATTGTTGCGCGCGGGTTCTTGCCTTCTTTCGCTTTGAGAAAGACGATAGCCCCGGGCTTAACTTTTTGTTCTCCCGCCGCAAGGTCAATTTTCTGTAGTGGACCGGAAACCTCGGACTGCGACATGTGCAAAACTAGGATTTCGCTTCCGTGCTTACGTGCAATTTCGCGTGACGGCGTGCCATTGCCAGGGATGGTGAATGTAAGTTGTGGAGGCCCGTTCACTACTCGCGTGAGCAGTTGTGCACGTTGAATGTAGCCACCGTCATCGCCTGCGGGATCGATTCCATACTGACGAAGTTCGGACCCGACGTAAGTGGCCGCGATGAGCTCGTCTGGGGTAGCGCTACCGCGGCCGCGAAGGGCATCCGAGGCCAGAAATTCCATGTGGGCGCGGATGCATGCGCCGCAAACCTTGGCCGGGGATCGCAAAGCAGCGGCACGAGAGGTGGCGATCGCAGGGGTTGTAGCCTTCGCGAGTTCGCTGACTTGCTGTGCAAATGTGCTGATTACCAGGAAATAAAGAAAGGAAAAGGCAGCGAGTTGTTTTCTCATTGGTGTGATAAAGAACTAGGCTAACAGATTGAGGAACAATGTTTCTGTACAGAGTGCGTAATGCCGTTATTGGCGATTTCTTGTGCAAGGCCGCTATTTGGTTTCGTTCTTCCAAGACGAGCCCGGAAACTGTAGCAGGCCTATGTCACGCCATGGTTCACCTGGGCGCTGGTTCAGAATAGTCTCTGCTACAATTCTGTTGCGCCGCTTGTGGACGCTGCCCAACAAGGCGCATCTGCCGGGACCAATAAACGATGCCGAGTAATTTGCGGAAACTTCAACTGCTGGTTGCATTTACGACATTTTTCTCCCTCGCCGGGGCAGTCGGCTGCCGCGGCTTTTTCCAAGATCCCCAGCTAACCTCGATCACGGTTGGGCCGCAAAATACGAATCTCCAACAGGGAAACACCCTACAGATGACAGCGGTCGGAAACTTTAACGATGGCAGCACGGCGACGTTGACTCACGGAGTTTCCTGGTCTTCCTCTGCCTCTAGTGTTGCGTCCATTACTCCGAGCGGGACTGTGACTGGCGTCGCTGCAGGAACAGCAACTATCACGGCATCATCCGGGGCCACTACGGGCACGACTACGGTTGTTGTGGTGTTGAATAACGTCACTGCGATCACCATTAGTCCCAATAATCAGAATGTCGCGTTAGGTGGGACCACGACGTACACGTGCGCCGCGACTGTCTCTGGGGGGCCTCCGGTGGACGTTACTGCCAGCGTTACTTGGACAGTCACCGACAGCGCAGGCGCTGCCGCCCAGAATATTTCGATAAGCAACCAAACCACTCCGGCGACCGTAACCGTCAACAGCAACGCGACACGCGGGCCGTACTCGGTGAATGCCAGTTACACGGCCAATTCTCAGACTTTCACGGATACAGCCACACTGACCGTACAGTGACGAGTGCGAGGTCAGAATGCGCACCATCGGCTATGTACGTCTGTAGTCTGTGCCCATTTCCTACCTCAGGCTAAGATCGTGTTTAGCCATGTCTGCTGGGAATTGATGCCGTGATCAGCATCGGTGGCGATGGCTCGCAGAAGATTGCGCTTGAGCTCTTCCGCAAGGGCATGAAGGTTGTGGGCGTGCCTAAGACCATTGACAACGATCTGTGCGCCACCGAAGTCTCATTTGGATTTGATACCGCGCTGCATACCGCAACCGAGGCGGTGGACAAGATTCATACTACCGCCGAGTCACACCATCGCATCATGGTGGTCGAGGTCATGGGACGCGACGCGGGCTGGATTGGGCTGGAAGCCGGGATTGCGGGCGGAGCCCACGTCATCCTGATTCCCGAGATCCCGTTTACCATCGAAAAAATCTGCCAATATGTCGCCGAACGGGAAGCGTTCGGGCTCACGATTGTGGTAGTAGCCGAGGGAATCAAACTTCCGCCGGAATTGAGGGAGAACCGTCGCGCTGGAGCGGTCGGCAATTTGGTGGGCAACGCTATTGGTGCCCGGGCTAATAAGGAGGTGCGGGTCAGCGTACTGGGACACATTCAACGCGGCGGATCGCCATCGCCTTTCGATCGCATCCTGGCCACTCGTTTTGGAGTTGCGGCTGTGGAACTAATTGCCCAGGGCGGCTTCGGCCGGATGGTATGTCTCCGCAATGAACGTATCGAGTCTGTGCACATCGCCGATGCGGTGGGTCAGGTGAAAACCGTGAATCCGGATGGTGAGATGGTACGAACTGCACGGGCTGTAGGCATCTGCTTTGGCGACTGCGTGCAGTAGCGCCCGGCGTCCGTTCGACTTCGCTTGGGGGCAGGCTCCGCCGGCGCTACTTACCTTGGGTAACTTCTCAATCGTTGGCGCGCTATATTAATCTTGATCCAGTGAAAACCAATTCGCGTCTTTGCTTATTCCTGCTCACCGTTGTGCTGCTGGCTGGCTGTGGGCGAGGCCGTCGGACGCAGGAGGTCGCTTACGTTTCTGCCCCACAGGCCGTCCTGCGCGACCAAGTCGCGGCGGTCTACAACAAAGCAGGTCTGGTACGAAATGCCGAACGTGTCCAAGTGTTGGATCGCGACCGGCGGTTTGCTCGAGTGCGTACATCGAACGGGGCGGAAGGGTGGATGGAGCAACGCTACCTGGTCACTCAGAAGGTCTATGACAGCTGCCAGAAATTGACTCAGCAGGAGCAGAACTCCCCGGTGCAGGCCGCGGGCATTACCCGTAGCGATACCAACATTCACCTTGATCCCGCCCGCGATGCCGATCATCTTTATCAACTCAGCCAAGGAGCGCGCATTTCCATCCTCAGGCGCGCGAGCAACGAAAAGATTCTGCCCGGTGCGCCGGCCAAAGCGACAAATGTGAACAGTTCGAAACCGGCGCAGCCGGCCATGGAAGATTGGTGGTTGATTCGGGATGAGCAAGGACATGCCGGTTGGGTGCTGGCAAAAATGATTGATCTCGATCTGCCACTTGAGGTCGCGCAGTACAGCGAAGGTCAGCGCGCGGTAGCGTTCTTCGCGCTCGATGAGGTGACTGACGGCGACAAGAAAGTGCTGCAATACCTGGTCGTATATAGCGAATCCAAAGAGGGTCTACCCTTTGATTACAACCAGGCGCGCGTCTTCACCTGGAACCTCAAACGCCACCGCTACGAAACAGCCTACCGCGAGCGCAACCTGAACGGCATGCTGCCGGTGACTGTTTACCAAGAAACGTTTGACAAGGAAGGCAGTCTGCCGGTTTTTGTGCTGCGCGTGACCGATCAAAGCGGAAATACTGAGGAGCGCAAGTACAAATTGAACACGCCAATTGTACGTCGGGTGATGGCGCCGGGAGAGATGAAACCAGCGCCGAAATCGAAGAGGAAAGCGAGCTGATTCTTCCGGGTCTGGTTTGCCTGGCGGCTAGGAATAAAAGTCCGCAATACTGTCCACGACATAGCGCTGCTCCTCCACGGTCAATTCCGGGAACATGGGAAGGGCAACAACCTCGCCGGCGGCACGTTCAGACTCAGGCAGGTCCCCCTGACGATATCC
>MNGW01000171.1:0-6222 GCA_001918935.1 Acidobacteriales bacterium 13_1_40CM_3_55_5
ACCACAGTCGGGGAAACTTGTCTTTGCTGGTCGACAAACGCGCTTACCAGGCAGTGTTCGCAGATCAGATTCACAACTCGCGGGATTCCGTTCGCGTGGCGATGGATAGCTACCAGTGCCTCCGGATCAAACACCTGCTGTCCATTGGATCCGGCAATGCGCAACCGCTGCGCCACGTATGCCTTGGTCTCCTCGAGCGATAGCGGATGGGTCTTGGCCCGCAGTGTCAGCCGCTGCCGCAATTGCCTCAAATGCGGTTGCTTCAGCTTCTGTTCCAGTTCCGGTTGTCCGACCAAAACAATTTGCAGCAACTTTTCCGTGAAAGTCTCGAGATTCGTCATCATGCGAATCTCTTCCAAAACTTCATCGGAAAGGTTCTGCGCCTCATCCACAATCAGCACCGCAGTTTCACCCGCCCGGTATCGGTCCAGCAGCCAGTTGTAAAGCCTCAGCAAAATTTGGCTTTTCGACCTGGAATGACAGGGGATACCAAAATCCGCCATCATGTAATCCAGGAATTGAGGCACATTCATGCGCGAGTTGAAGATAAATGCCGTAGCCACCTGTTGTAAGCGCAGCCATTCCAGCAACTTGTTAATGAGCGTGGTCTTGCCCGTGCCTACCTCGCCGGTCAGCAGGACAAAGCCCTTGCGGCTCTGAATGCCATAAGTGAGGCAAGCCAGCGCCTCCTCGGTGTGCCGCGTCAGAAACAGATAACGCGGGTCCGGATTGACGTTGAACGGGTTCGCTCGTAATCCAAAAAATTCTTTGTACATTGGTCCCGCTAGACCTCTACCATTTCTTTCTTCTCTTCCGCCTCGGACTTGCCATTAGTGCCCGCTCTATGGCGCTCCGCTGCCCCAGCCCCAATCCAGGGCACAGAAACCAGCATTGGCAGTCCCAGTACCGCGATTAAGTCTTGCTCAGTGCGGATGGACTTGTCCCTTAATTCAAGCCACAGCGCCAGGCCCAACCCCAGGACCAGTCCTGCACCGAGGCCTCCGCCAGCAAACAATATACGGCTAGGAAAACTGGGTGCTTCCGGAAGATCGGAGGGATTTAACAATCGCATCTGCTCGCCCTGTTGCCGGAGTTCCATATCCGTCTGCATTTCGGACTCACTCTTTTTAGCGAGCAAATCGGCATAGATCTTCTGCGCCGTGTCGTAGTCCCGGTTCAATGCTTTGTACTGTTCTTCCACGTTTGGGCTGAGCGCAACCCGCCCTTGGAACAAGCCAATCTGATTTTGCAGTCGCTTCTGCTCTCGTGTAGCGTCGGTGATGGCAGCATCATATTGGTGAATTTGTACTCGCAGCTGCCGGATTTCCGGCGGTTCGGCCACTCCTTCTTTGTCCATATCGGTATTCGTGGTCTGTGCCGCCGCCGAATTCATCTCAGCTAGCTTGCGCTTGAGTTCGGCAACATCCTTCTTCGCTTTTACCACGTCAGGATGATCATCCGTATATCGTGCCTGCAATGTAACCAACTGGCTCTGCAACGCCGCCAATTGCTGTTCCAGGGTTTGCGGATTGGTCGAATTCTGCGTGGATCTCCAGGCCGCCAATTGTTGCGACAGCAGCGACTCCGTGTACGAGCGATCCTGCTGCGCCCGGTTCAATGTCTGGGTATTCGCATCCAGTTGGGAATTCAGTCCCATCAGGATTTTCAGATTGTTATCCGCGTCGCCTGGCAACTGGCCCATGTATTGCCGCTTGAAGCCTGCCATCTTGCTGTCTTGGTCATTCAGATTTTTCTTGGCTTCGTCCAGTTGCCGCGAAAGGAACTCTGTCGTCCCTTGCGCCACCTGACTCCGCGCCTTGAGATTCTCTGCCAACAGCATGGACGTCAGTTCAGAGCAAATCTGCTGCGCATCCCGTGCATTGTCCGCTGTGAAGTTCACATAAAATCCCGGCATATCGCTTTGTTGGCCGGGCCTCTTCCTTTGCGCAGCGGTGATATCGGGCAGCACCGGCTGGATGAGCAGATTTTGCTGTATGTCATCCACTACCTGATCGACACTCTTCCCCCTTTTCGCCAATCCCAAGCGATCGATCATGGACGTCAAGCGGTTGCGGCTAAGCACTTGCTGCTCCATGGAAGCGATACGCTGGGTAATGGCTTCGGTGACCACTGGCTTTACATAGCCTTCCGGGACTTTCTGCTCTTCCACCAATATCAGCGAGCGGGAGGTGTACTTTGGTGCAAAAGCAAATGAGATCAAGAATCCCGCCAGCGGAGCGAGCAGCGCCGGTATCAGGATCACCTTCAGACGCCGGCGTAACATCGCCAGATAATCATCTATAGTCAATTCGCGATTTTCAATCATTGCCAGGTTCCGTTCCGCCACCCCGTGGGATGGCTTTTAATTAGTCGAGCCGAATGGGTCGAGGGTGCCAATCCAGCCCGACCGAGGCCACGTGCCGCTGCGAACTAGTGCCGCACGGCCCCAGGGTCGTGCAAAACGAATTGTTAAACATGAGATCGTTGAACTGATAACTAAAGAACATTCCGAAATATCTTCCTAACTGCCGGTGCGCCGCGCCTCCCGCATAGACGTACTGATAGGAGTGCGCAGTTACTCCAACCGTGGCGGGCAGAAGCTGGCGGTTGACCGAGTAGCCCACATGGGCACTCACATCCCATAACCGGCTCAACGGCCGGGAGACTTGAAAACGCGCTACGTCGCTGGTCGCTCCCAGGAAGAATCCTGACCCGTTGTTATTATAGCGGTCGTAGGAAAGTGATATCGAAGCACGTGGAAACCGGTAGCCCAACGTGGCGCGGCCACTCACTGAAAGTCTTCGTACGGAGCCGAATATCGGACTGTTTATCGTCGTCAGCTGTGGTCCGCCACCCAACAATAAGTTCATACGGCCGGATATTCGATGAGCGTAATACACGTGCGTCATATGCGTGAAGTAGGAGCTTCCTGCAACCGTCGGATAATGGAAGTCCTGGAATCCATATACCAAAGCTACCTGGTCTTTGCGATTCAGTTGATAGTTGTATCCTGCCTGAGCAGAGTACTGGCGACTATTGATTAACCCGACTATGTTGTTATCGAAAAAATGCACCAGACCGTAACCGCCAGCCAGGGTGACTGACGAACGGGGCGTTAGGCTTTCCATTATGTCAACCACCGCTGAGTTGGTGATTCTCGGCTGTTGTCCCAGTGAGCCGAATTGCCCTGGTCCAAAAATTCCGCCCACCGCCCCACCCGAGATACCTCCACCCATTCCTCCCAGCCCCGACTGATAGGCTCCAGCTCCGCCAAAAGATCCGTATCCAAATGTTCCTTCCGGCAAATAACTGAAACTGTCTCGCAGCGCCAGCTGACCAGTCCGCCACAGGATCCGTTCCTCTCCCATCAATTGATGAACCTGGTTAAAAGTCTTGCTGAAGCCGCTGTACACCGCTGCGCCACCGGTATAATCCAGCGCTGTTTCGTAATGTCGCCATATTCTTTGCAGCATGACGCTGCCCAGCGCGCGCGTGACTCCGTGAATGGCTGAATTGCCTGTAGTCCCGCCAAGGTTCGAATCCACCGACTCAACCAGGTGAGCACTGGGTAATAGAAAACTGCGCGCCGCTGTGTGCGGCTCGAGCGAAGGCGAATCTAGTCCTGAAAGAGGTGGATTATCGTCCGTCTGCGGTGGCGGATTGTCCTGGCCAAAGGCGGGCGCCGGGACGCTATCCGCTGGTGGCGGAGCGTTGCCGCTGGGCTGCTGTCCGCTTTCCCCCTGCGCCCAGCTAACGCTCAGTCCCAACACCAGGAACATCGCCGTCCCCATGGACTGCCATTTCTTCATCGTATATTCCTTACGGGACAACAATAGTGTCTCCCGGTTTAAGACTAATGTTCTGCGCCACCGCGTCGCCCCTCATCGCTTGTTTGTAATTGAACGCCATTTTCTGCTGTTTTCCGTTCACGGTGCGTAATACGTAAATGTTCTTGGTGTTGGCAAATTGCGTGAAGCCGGCCGTGGCCAAGGCTTGCAGAACCGTCATATTGGGCAGTAAGGGAAGGGCGCCGGAGTGAAGCACTTCGCCCAGCACATAAACCCTCTGGCTGTTCATCTGTGTGATTACCACGGTCACCCGTGGGTCAGCCAGATACTTTTTCAATTTCTCAGTCAGCGAGTCGGCCAGTTGCATGGGAGTGAGCCCTGCTGCCTGCACATCGTTGAGCAACGGCATCGAGATCTTCCCATCAGGACGGACCGGCAGAGTGTTGGTCAAATCAGGCTCTTTCCACACGGAAATGTGCAAGGTATCATCGGCCCCAATGACATAATCCGGGCCTGCAATCGACAATGGCTCTTTCGGCTGGGTGGTAGCTTTAGAGTTGCTGGCCGCACTTGAAGCCGTTCTGCCATCTTGCTGCCCCTTGGCGCTGTCCAGTCCACCGGCGACAACCGGCAATAGGCTGAGCGACATCGCCATAGCAAATATGAACCTTCGCTTCATACATTCTCCTGGGAGCTACGCTCCATTTCGGCGCCACCAATCTGTTTCAACTTGTATAGCAGCGCCTTGTAGCTGATCTGCAACTGTTGTGCTGCTCGCCGCCGATTCCACCTGGTTCGAGTCAACACCTTCAAAATCAGTTCCTTCTCCGCTTCACGCGAAGCTGCGCGCGCTGCTTGCTTGAGCGAAATCCGTTCTTCCCCGACGCTGCGTTCCGACTTCATCAGCATGGCGCGCAAGCCGCCCATGGCTACCGCTTCATCTCCCAAGGCAACAATGGCTTTTGCCGCATCCTCCAGCTCACGTATGTTTCCCGGCCAGGCATAATCATG
This sequence comes from Acidobacteriales bacterium 13_1_40CM_3_55_5, assembly GCA_001918935.1. Lineage (GTDB taxonomy): Bacteria > Acidobacteriota > Terriglobia > Terriglobales > Acidobacteriaceae > 40CM-3-55-5. The sequence goes on from MNGW01000171.1 coordinate 4,800, forward strand.
GAAAAGCTGCTGGGTATCCGTGCTTAACACGGGAATAGGACGATGGAAATCTTCCGCATATTTCGCCAGGAAATGGCTCATCAGGTCAGCAATGTCTTCCTTACGTTGACGCAAGGGAGGTAAACGCAGGCACACTCCACTAATCCGGTAATAGAGATCTTCCCGGAACCGGCCAGACCTCACCTCGGCTTCGAGATCGCGGACACTGCCGCAGATCAGGCGCGCCCGCATTCGCCGGCTTCCGTTCTCATCCACCTTGGGGAGCATTTGCAGCATCTTCACCTGACAGATGGGGCTCAGATCGCCGATCTCCTCGAGAAAAATTGTTCCGGGCCGGAACAATTCATCGCGTCCATCTTTCTCAAAACTATCTGGCGTAAGAGTAGCGCTGCCCACGATCCGGAACTCTTCCTTACTGAGGCGCGAACTTTCATGAATCCTGCGGGCAATCGTTCGTTTCCCTGCTCCGTCTTCCGCGAGGAGCAATACCGGGACATCGCCCAGTGCAAGCTCCCGAATCACCGCTTCGACAGCTCGCATACTGGGGCTGCTACCTTCCAGGAACACGGCGGAACCGAGGGTCTTGTCCGGAGATTCAGTCTTCGAAGAGAAACGTGGGTCCATTTTGACCTATACAGACTTTGGGAGAAGTAGGTTCATGCCGGGTGCACCTTTAAACACTTCCTATAAAAGCACGGCTGCTGCCATCCAGTGACTCTGCCTGACCAGCGCAAGAGAAGTTCTTTAGGTTCTATTTTCAATGAATTACAGATGAGATTAACCCAGCCCCGGAATTCTTGAGACGTTCCCTAACCTACATCAAACGGCACAAAAGAGAAACTTTTTTCCTATTCTGAGGAAACAGCGGTGTATCAATCTCGGAACGCTGGGGCAGTCACCCCACCCTATTGCTGACATTGGGTATCCCTGCCTTTTTTTGTTGACACCCCAGTTCCCTCCTCTGCCCCAGCTGTAAGGGCGCTGTTTCAGTGCAGCTAGCCCTGCACTCGATGGACTCTGTGCAATGCCCCCTTTGGGAAGTAAAGAGACAGAACGTCGGGTTCAGAATCTGAAATCGCGGAAGGCCCAGCAAGGAACCCTCGCTAAGCAGCGGTTTGAGCGAGCGTTAAAGATTAATCCTCCGCTTCAGTGAAGCTGACGATGCACGGAAGCTGCTGGTTGAGTAGTAATGGGGTTACGTAGGCTTAAACTTAATTTTTCGCAGCGAGGGCGTCTGAAAGTTTCTACATGCGACACTGCAAAACAATCGAAGGATAAGGAATTGAGAATAGGTCGTCTCTATAGGACACTTCGACTCGAGTAAACACACGACGGGCCAAGTCCACATACCCCGCTTCGTCACGAATATACTGTCCGCGATCTTCATCCAGGAAAAACTTCCCAACTCGTGATTGGCCCGCCC
>MNGW01000171.1:6227-8214 GCA_001918935.1 Acidobacteriales bacterium 13_1_40CM_3_55_5
AGCGAAGTGGCGTCATCGAGGTGGTGAATCAGACCCATCATCAAGACGACATCCGCTCTCGGCAACCAATCCAGTGCTGATTGATCGAATTCCTGGCAGTAGAAATGCCCTTCGGGATACTTCTCTTTAGCCCAGTTAATGTATTGCGGCGAAATATCGAATCCGTGATACACCGGCTCTCGGAAATCCGTGATGACGTAGCCAGGACCGCAGCCAATGTCGAGCACTGTGAGTCCTGGTTCCGGCGGAATGTACTCTCGAATACACTTGTGCCGGGCGCGCAACCCCCCTACGAGCCACTGGTAAGCGAGATAGACGCGCGGACTCTCCAAGACAGAGCCCATTCTGGTCAGCACGCGATTCTTGGAAGTTTTCGTCCCGGGATTATCGTTCAGAACAGTCACGGAATCAGAGTTGGTATCACGTCGCATATTCGCCAATCTATATTGTTATTATGCAAGCTCTCCACCCTTACCTCCGACGCTACCTTACTCAGAAGGTTCCCCGCGAGACATTCGGGCAACCTGCGCGCCCATGATCTCGGAAGCGCGACCTCCTGCAGCTTGGCCGAGTGCTTGGGAAAACCGCTCGTGCTCTTGCCGCGTTCCGTCAAATCCAAGCCGGGCCTTAATGAGATATAGGGGACGGTGCTTGCTTTCACCGTAAGTGCGGCCTAAGTATTCACCGATCAAGCCTAGGCAGACGAGCTGAGCACCTCCCATAAAAAGCACCGCAATAGTGATGCTCGCCCAGCCGGGAACCCAAGAGCGAGTAAATAGCCGGTTGGCCAAGATCAGCGCAATTCCCAAAAGAGCTATCATTGCTGATGCCAAGCCAAGCCAGGTAGCCAACTGGAGGGGCACGATCGAGAACGACATGATACCGTCGGCGGCCAGCCTTAACATCTTGAAGAAAGGATATTTGGTCTCCCCGGCCATCCGCGGTGCTCGTCGATACGGAACCGCAACCTGCGAAAAGCCCAGCCAACTTACCATTCCTCGCACAAAGCGATCTCGCTCCGGCATACTCAGGAAGGCATCCACCGCTCTGCGGCTCATCAGCCGGAAATCGCCCACATTCAGCGGAATCTCTGTATCTGACAGCCGGGAAATAACGCGATAGAACAGCTGCGCTGACCAAAGCTTGAAGGCCGACTCTCCTTCACGTTCCGTCCGCAACCCGTAGACTACGTCGTGCCCTAGTTTCCACTGCTCTACAAGATCGCCAATTACCTCCGGGGGATCTTGGAGGTCCGCATCAATCACGACGACCGCACCACCCGTGGCATGTTGCATCCCGGCGGTAATCGCCATCTGGTGCCCGAAATTACGCGAAAAACTGAGCACCCGAATTCGAGAGTCGTCCGCCTGCAACGCACGTGCGGTTGCGAAGGTTGTATCTGAACTACCGTCGTCTACATACAGGATCTCGAACCTTAACTCTAATTTCTCAAGCGAAAAGGTGAGCCGCCGATTAGCCTCTCTGAGTCCTTCTTCTTCGTTGAAGCACGGAACAACTACCGAGAGCTCAATTGGACGGCCAGGGTGCTGGCAGTAATTCTCTTGCCGGCCAGCTGCTGAATGCAGAGTGTCGTCGCTCATGAATTGCGTCTCTTGTTTTTACGGTAAAGCATCCATAGTGAGGCTCGGCTCGTCAAAAATCCAACTGGCCAGGCAGGCCACCGTCACCGGTTGCCCGACCGCGAAGAAGAAGCTCCGTCGACCATCGTCGACATTGGCACCGTAATATCCTCATCGAGAGTCATCATTTTCACGCGGTACACCTCAGCCGTGGGCGGAACCGCCTGAAGGTTTTCGTAAAGCAGCAACCTATGCCCTGCAAAATCGGGATCGTTGGTCTCGACAGGAAACTCGCCGAGTAGTCTGAACTGTTTGGTGCGAAGCAGGTCACGTAAAGCGTGCTGCGCCTCGAAGCCTAAGGTCATACCCTCTTCGATCGCTACGTATTTTACTCCGTTGCGCCTCAT